>DAOWNY010000206.1 GCA_030642325.1 Deltaproteobacteria bacterium | reverse complement strand
TGCATAATCATTCCTCCTTTTTACTTAACATCTGTTGGTTGATTTAAAAAATCGATGAACAACAACATGTTTTGCAAATAACTATTTCTTGATAAAAGAAGTTATAATCTGAGTTGAAGGGTTTAACGGAGTCGGGGGCTGCTGTAGATTTAGAAAAATCAGTATGTTGATTATTTAACGGGGGACTTCAGTTCGTATCCGTTTACGGTTTGCAGTCAACTATTGCCTGAACTGAGCACTTAGCCTTTAGCAGTTAGCTATTAGCCAAAATGATCACAGGATGTTTTGCCATTACAAATTTTCACCCATTAGGTGTTTATTTCTTGCTGATATAATACCTCGATTTTTCAAAGCTAAACGTTTGTGTGCTGACAGCTGATCGCTCAACTTAGGTATGAGTTCTTCTTTTGAAGATTTAGACGTCTTCAACAATTTAAAACAACTAATTCCGGAATTGGAATCAAGATCAAACATGTTTTTATATCGTTACAAAATTAATTTCATTAAAAAAATCGTGTACCGCGAACGGTAAACTGTGAACCGCTAAGCGTTACGAATAGGGATTCTTACGTCTTTTTTTCAATGGCAACACACCTCACATCAACGTTTGATCTCTTGGGGATGATATCGAAACGATGGGCAAGGCTTAAATTTTTATTTTTACTATGGTTTTTAATCTGCCTCAAATTTCGTTGGATGTCAACGAAAAATTTGATGATGGTTTATTTTGACAGTTAAAACATTTTCGTTTAATGGAAGGACAATAACGGGCGAGCTATCTGAGGACTTCTATCGCGTTACACAGGCTGACACCTGCCCTGGCCTTATGGTAAAGAATTCAGCATCGCCGTCGGCAGCCTGATCATGTCCTCCTTCTATCTAATCTTGACATACAATAGCAATACAGCACAATCTCCAACATGTCAGGTTATTTATGGATATCCCCCAATTCCTTTGAAGCCAGGGCTTAAAAAAGGGATTGTGTAACTTCCACCCCTTATTTTTATCCAAAAATCCTTTTTTTCAAGATTCGCTAAAACAGCGGTTACCTGCGACGCTGTCCTAAAATTTAAATATCATCATATGTTGCATAATAGCAACTGTTGCATCATTAAGTTTCTAACAAGCAACAATACCGCCTCAACGTATTCCATGGTCATTGAGCATAACCAATTGTTATTACAGGTTAATTTTATTTAATTAATTATTGATAACTGCTGGCACGCTACTTGCTTCTTTTAAATAGTGAGGTTAAACATGAAAGTAGCAATTCCCATTTTTGGGAGGTGGGTTTCACCACGTTTTAGTTTTGCTTCGGAGATGTTGATAGTAACAATTGAAAAGAACAAGGTGGTTTCCCGTAGCAAAGTAATAACTCAGCTTTTTGTTCCTTCCCAGCTGATTAATCAGCTATCATTGTTTGAGGTAGAAGTATTAATTTGCGGAGGGGTTGAGGGATTTTGCCACCGTCAAATTGAAAGCATGGGAATCTCAATCATTTCGGATGTTGCAGGTGACGTAAACGAGGTCCTGGAACTATTTATAAAGGGTAAATTAGTGCCGGGTTACCGAATCCGGGGAGGAAAGGGAAGTGGTTGTCGAAGGGGCAGAAGATTTTTTGTTCCTCCCTGGATTAGTACCAAAGATGAATAAATATCATATTAATTTTGAAAGGAGGTGAAAACAATGCCGGGATTAAATGGAACCGGACCAAGAGGAATGGGTCCCATGACCGGAGGAGGCAGGGGATTGTGTAATCCTTACTCTGCAGGAACCGGAGGATATTCTTATGGAGCCTATGGTGGAAGATTACCTTATGGTTATGGCATGGGTTATGCTTCACCCTATGGAGGTTATCCACATGCTTCCTACGGAGCCTATCCTTATGGTTCCTTTGGCTTTGGCCGGGGCATGGGCTTTGGTGGCGGCCCCCGCCGGGGTCGAGGCATGGGAAGAGGAAGATGGTAGTAAAATCTGTCCATCGGCTCTGCCGGTAACCGTAGAATTTCCTAATTTTGAAGCCGGCCCGGCAGAGTGAACTAAAAAAAGGGAAGAAGATAGGGTTTATGCCTTACGGAAGAGGACGTGGCATGGGAAGGAGGGGAGGATTGGGATACCCTTATTATGGTTCCCCATGACCCCGGAACAGAAAATAAAATTTTTAAGAGATCAGCCCCGGATGTTAAAAGAACAGTATCCGTTCACAGTTAACAGTTGGTAGGAACTTAGGATCTAAAATGTAATTATGAATTCTCCATTTGAAGATTCAGAGGTCTGAAAAAAATCATTCAGGTTGGGTAGTCCGTGTTTATGAATTATTGAGAGATTGCCGTGATTATGGAATGAAAGATCAAATTCTTCGTTCATCAATATCTATTTCCTCAAATATTGCCAAAGGAAGTGAAAGAAATAGTATTCCGGATTTCCAGCGTTTTATATCGATAAAAACTTAAGCCGCTTAATTGAGAACGCAATTACATATTTCACGAGAGCTCGGGATATTTTCTGATGTATATGCAAAAGAACTCATTTGGAAGTTTAAAAGCAATATCAAAATGCTTAGAAGCTTTATATGATTCATTGAATAAAAACCGTGAACGGTTACAAAAAATAGATGGATCAGATTGATGCCCGTATCCAGGAATTGGGGAAAAGTAGAACCTGGAAAAAAATAGTTCAATGTTAACAATGTTAATCAAACAAATTAATGGATTTGGGATCTGATCCGATTCGTTCGAAGCGGACATCGGGTCTGACTATAAAGCTTATAACTTTAAATTTTGAGGGGAGATAAAGCAAATGAAAATTTGTGTAACCGCAGCCGGTTCCGGCTTGGATGCCCAGGTCGATCCACGGTTTGGGCGGTGCCAATATTTTACCATCGTGGAACCGGATACCATGCAGTTTGAATCAATGGATAACGCGAGTATTGCCGCCGCCGGGGGCGCCGGGATTCAATCCGCCCAGTTCATTGCTAATCAAGGAGTGGAATGCGTTCTTACCGGAAATGTGGGCCCCAATGCTTCCGATACCTTGCAGGCAGCCGGAATAAAAGTAATCATCGGGGTCAGCGGCACGGTCAGGGAAGCGGTGGAAGCTTTTAAGAATGGGAAGTTACAACCACCCACTTCCGGCCCCTCGGTGGTTGCTCACTTTGGCATGGGAAGAGGTGGATCAAAGACACCGGCTTCAAAAGGGTTGGGTCAAGGTGCAGGTTCCGGCATGGGAATGGGACGTGGCAGGGGAATATCAACTCCGGGAACTTCTCCCCCTGCTGGTTCAACCCCTCCTCAACCTTCACGGGCTGAAGAACTTTCGGTGTTAAAAGAACAATTCCAGATGCTTAGATTACAGCTGGACAAGATTACTGAGAGACTAGATAAGCTTTAGAGAAATCATTGTTCAGAAGAGGGGACTACCGGGATGTCTCGGGTAGAGGCGACCTTGGACAAAAAAGGTTAAATATTGCGGAGGTTTCTAGTGCGATAATCGTAGATGAGGGAAAGTGTACCGAAAACTTGCGGTGGGGGATGGTAAGAAAATTAAACGTGCCGCTGGGAATAGCCATTAACTGTTCTAATGTGGGAAATCGAGATGTATTGAGAGAAAGACAGTTTTACGTTTCGTCCTTCTTCTGTTACTTGTTCATCATTTTTGCTCTTGTTTTAAGCCTTAAAAAAGCGATATAAGAGATTGATGCGGTAAAAAATT
>DAOWNY010000225.1 GCA_030642325.1 Deltaproteobacteria bacterium | reverse complement strand
TGGGTCCATGTGGTCTTCCCATCTTCTACCCGATCCAGAGTAGACTCCATCTGGGCGGTAAATTCAACGTTCAGGATATCCGGAAAATTTTCTACCAATAAATCCGTTACCAAAAAACCCAACTCTGTTGGATAAAATTTTCCATCCTCCTTATCTACGTATTCCCTGTCGGTTATGGTACTCAATATGGATGCATAAGTACTCGGTCTCCCAATCCCGTTTTCTTCAAGCTCTTTTACCAGGGCAGCCTCGGTAAAGCGGGGTGGAGGTTGAGTAAAATGCTGCTTGGGATTAATGCCCAGCAATTTCAACTTCTCTCCCGAACTTATGGGGGGTAATTTATTATTTTCTCTCTCTTCACCAAGCTGGTAAATCGTCATAAACCCAAGAAATTTGAGAATTGAACCAGAGGCCCTGAACAGATAGTCCCCGACAACAATATCGATTGTGGTCTGGTCAAATAAAGCAGAGGTCATTTGGCTGGCAACAAATCTTCGCCAAATAAGCCCATAAAGCGCCATCTGGTCTTTATCTAAATAGCTCCCTAAATCCTCCGGTTTAAACTCCACACAAGTCGGCCTGATCGCTTCATGGGCACCCTGTGCCCCCTTTCTGCTTTTGTAAAAATTTGGCTTTACGGGAACCAACTTTTCTCCATAGTTTTTCCCAATGAATTCTCTAACCTGCTCGATAGCCGAATCCGAAACGCGAGGAGAATCGGTTCTCATGTAAGTAATGAGACCGGTTAAGCCTTTATCTCCCAATTCTATCCCCTCATAAAGTTTTTGAGCAACCATCATAGTTTTTTTTGCCGTAAAACGAAGTTTTCGTATTGCTTCCTGCTGAAGCTTACTGGTAATGAATGGTGGGGTGGGGTGAACCTTCCTTTCTTTAGTTTCTGCCTGGCTGACCACATAAACATGCTTTTTCAGATCCTGGGTAATCTGATTTACTTTATCCTCATTTTTAATTTTTGGCTTTCTGCCCTTGATTTTAACCAGCATCGCTTCAAAGCCTTCCGGATCATCGCCCATGAAGGATGCTGAAATGGACCAGTATTCTTCTTTAACAAAACCTTCGATCTCCCTTTCACGTTCGCTAATTATCCTTACCGCTACCGATTGAACCCGGCCTGCGCTTAATCCTCTGCGCACTTTATCCCAAAGAATCGGACTAATCTGGTAACCGACCAATCGATCCAAAATCCTCCTGGCCTGTTGGGCATCGAACCTATATTGATCCAGTTTTTGCGGAGATTTTATTCCCTCAAGGATCGCTTCTTTTGTCAGCTCGTTAAAAAGCAGGCGATAAATCTTTTTTTGTTGTTGTTTCAGCTCCTCCGCAATGTGCCAGGCAATCGCCTCCCCCTCACGATCCGGGTCGGGAGCCAAATATATTGTCTCCACCTCTGCTGCCGCTTTTTTAATTTCTGTTAGAATCTTCTTTTTGCCTTTAATAATTTCATATTCCGGCTCAAATTCTCCCTCAATATTTACTCCCAGCTTATTCTTGGGGAGATCCTTAATATGCCCAACCGATGATTTAACTATGAAATCCTTTCCCAGATATTTTCCAATTGTCTGGGCCTTTGTGGGTGACTCAACAATGAGAAGTGCTTTTGGCATAATGTCTTCCTGAATACTAAATAATTTTTTAACCGTTCACGGTTTTTCAATAAAATGAATTTTATAACGCTAAAAAACATGCTTGATATCAATTCAAATTCCAAAATTAAGGCCTGCAGTTCTTTTAAATTGTTCAAGGCTTTAAAAATCTTCAAAAGAAGAACTCTGTAAGTACATCTTAGATCCAGGTTTTTAGCGACTGTTAACTGTCTGTGAACGGATACATAATTTTTAACTAAATTATAATACCCGCCCCCGGGGTGCTCGCTTTTGCCGGCTAAAACTTGCCGGTAAACATCTTTCCCGGAAGTTGTAAAACCAGATCCTTCAATTCTAAATCCAGCAGAAGGCTTGAAACCAGATAAGTTTCCAACCCACTTTTTTTAGTGATGGTATCTATATGAATCGGTTCTTTCCCTAAAAACTTGAGAATTGATTGTGCTTCCCGGGAAAGACCCAAAATCTCTTCCCCACCCTTTTTTTGCCTCGGGGAAGAATCATCAAGGGAAGAAAAGCAGGGGGGCAGTTCCTCGAGAATATCCGAGGGGGTTTCAACCAACTTTGCTCCTTCTTTAATTAATTGATGGGTTCCCTTGCTGGTAACGGAATCGATCATTCCCGGTACTGCAAAGACTTCTCTGCCCTGATCAAGGGCAAGTTTGGCGGTGATCAGTGATCCGCTTCGGGATGATGCCTCAACAACAGCAACCCCCAGGGAGAGACCGCTTATGACCCGATTTCTGGTGGGAAAATTTGACCCTTCAGGGGGAGTGGACATGGGAAATTCGGAAATTACCGCCCCCTGTGCAACAATTTGACTAAAGAGCTTTGAGTTTTCCGGAGGATAAACAATATCTAACCCATTTCCCAATACGGCTATGGTTCTTCCTTCAACCGAAAGCGCTCCCTTGTGGGCATGGGAATCAATTCCCCTTGCCATTCCACTGACGACCGTAATTCCTCTTGCCGCCAAAGCGCTGCCGATTTTTTCTGCAACTAAACGGCCATAATTAGTAGCCCTTCTAGAGCCGACTATCGCAACGGATCTTTCATCCTCTTCCCTCAACTCACCTTTTACATAAAGAAAGGGGGGAGGATCATAAATCTGTCCCAGATTTTTAGGATAACGACTATCCTTGTAAGTTACAAGTGAAACCAGGAATTTCTTCATCAAAGACAGTTCTTCCTTTACGCGGTCTTTCCGATCAAAACTTTTTATTGCTTGTGCGGTTTTTTCGTTGACGACCTCCTTCAATTTTTCCAGCGGCGTCTCAAAAACAAGCCTCGGCGAATCAAACCGGTTGACCAGCTTCCGGTAGGTAATCCTGCCCACCCCGGGAACAAAGGAGAGAGCTAACCAGAAATACAAATTATCCATCATCTTCCTGCGCTGCGGAAAAATATTATTCTGCGGCCTTAATGAGATCCATAAAAAATTGCAAACTCGCTTGTGGGAAATTAAGATACTCTCCGGGAGTTTGTCAAGTAAAATCAAACCGGAAGATTCAAAAAAAAGTAGAATACAGTTAATTTTCTATGATAAAATCGGCTGTCCGTATCGCAATAAACAGGTTTCCTGATTATTTTAATTGTACTTGCCTTGTTGGTCAATTACTATTATACATATTGAAATAAACTATTTTTGTATCAGCTCAATAAACAGGGATAAACTGTATTCGGATTCCCGCATGCGCAGGAACCCGGAAGGATTGTTGAAATAAATCAAGCTGTGCGGTTAGCCTTTAGCAATCAGCTATTAGCAAAATGATCACAGGATATTTTGCTATTACAAATTTTCACCCACTGGGTGCTATTTCAAGCTCCCGTAATACCTCGGTTTTATAAAAGCTAAACGTTTGTGTGCTGACAGCTGATCGCCCAACTGAAGTG
>DAOWNY010000342.1 GCA_030642325.1 Deltaproteobacteria bacterium | reverse complement strand
TCTTCTACCCAGAACACATGAGCATTTACTAATGAAAATAAATGGAAAGATAAATAAGATGAAAAAATGGAAATGGGTTAAGTTAAATATATTTCTTTTATTATTTTTTATGACAAGTTTACTGGCCTATTCTCATACAGGATGGGCAAAAGATAAACTAGTGCTCTCAACCGGAAGTCCCTATGAATTGGGTCTCATAGATGCCCTCGCCAAGCCGTTTGGATCGAAATATAATTGCAAGGTAGAAGTAATAAAGGCAGGGAGCGGCAAGGCGATAAAACTGCTCCGGGCAGGCAAGGTAGATGTGATCATGGTCCATGCTAAAAAGGCGGAGGAACAACTCATTAAGGATGGTTTTGGAGTAAACCGGAGATTGGTGGCCCACAATGACTTCGTTATCGCCGGTCCCAAAGATGACCCGGCCGGAATAAGAGGATCAAAGGATGTTGCAGAGGCTTACAAAAAGATAGCCGACTCGAAATCGCTGTTCTTTTCCCGGGGTGATAACTCCGGAACCCATAAAAAGGAGATGGCAATCTGGAAAAAGGCCGGTATAAAACCAGAAGGGAACTGGTATAAGACAAGCGGAAAATTTATGGGCGCCACCCTGAAGGAGGCCGGCAAGGCCCAGGGCTACTTCATGACCGACCGCAGTACCTATATTTACTTGAGCAAGAAGGTCAATCTGGATATCCTTTTTGAGGGCGACCCCAGCCTGGTTAACCATTACCATGCAATTGCCGTTAACCCGGCCAGATACCCGGAAAGAAAATATGAACTGACCGTCAACTTCATCGGTTTTATAACCTCCCAGGCAGGGCAAAAAATTATCCGGGATTACGGAAAAAAAGAATTCGGCAAACCCCTTTACTTTGCCGATGCCATTCCCTCGGTCCATGGCATGATAGCCGGCAAAGTGATTATCTTCCATGCCGGGAGTTTAACGATTCCCTTTGCCAAAATGGAGAAGGAATTTGAGATCAAATATCCCAAAGTAAATATTGTCCGGGAGGCATCAGGCAGCCGAAAATGCGCCCGGAAAATTTCCGACCTTAAAAAAAACTGTGATATCATGGCTTCTGCAGATTTTACCGTCATAGATCAGCTGCTTATCCCTGAATATGCAGACTGGAACATCCGTTTCGCTTCCAACCGGCTGGTGCTCTGCTACACCTCCACAAGTAAATACGCAGACAGCATCAATGCCGAAAACTGGTACGAAATTCTCACCAGAAAAGGTGTAGTATGGGGACATTCCGAGCCTGATATTGATCCTTGCGGCTATCGTTCAGTAATGGTTTTGCAGTTGGCGGAAAAATACTATAAAATTCCGGGGCTTTACATAAAATTGGTGGATAGTCGACCTCGGGAAAATATTCGCCCAAAGTCGGTGGAGCTGGTCTCCCTGCTTCAGACCGGTAATATGGATTATGCCTGGGAATATAGGTCGGTGGCGGTTCAACATGAGCTAAAATTTTTGGAGATTCCCAATGAAATCAATCTGGGGTTTGTGGAATATAACGATTTTTACCGGCAGGCAAAAGTAAAATTGAGCGGCAAAAAACCGGGGACATTTACCGAGAAGAAAGGTAGATCGATTACCTATGGAGTAACCCTGATTAAGGATGCCCCCAATAAAAAAGCAGCCATCGCCTTTCTTGGATATCTGCTTAATGCCGAGGGAGGATTAAAAATATTAAATGAAATGGGGCAACCCGCTTACATACCGGCAGTGGTGCCGGATAAAGCCACGAAACAATCGTTGCCCGAAGAGATCAGACCGCTGGTCATGGTAGCGGAATAGGGAATGGGACTTCATTTTTGAGATGTTAATTTCCATTGTCAAAAATGAAGTCCCGCACTTTTTTTGGTCCACAGAAATGCTGTGTGTCAGCGTGGTTGCCTGATTCCTTCGGCATAAGGCTTCAGGCTTTTATCCTTTGTGCTGCGCCTGTTACCTATAACACCCGGATATGACAAGAATCCGGGATTCATTACTAATGCCCTGCCACGCATCAACTGACGCCCCTTGCTTGTATTTTTCCCTTTCTGCGGTGTTACGACTTCAGCT
>DAOWNY010000302.1 GCA_030642325.1 Deltaproteobacteria bacterium | reverse complement strand
TCGATTTTATGGAAGAAAGGCCATGGAAGGGACTACCCCTGCTTGTTTTGATGTTACGATGCAATTATAATTCCTTTCCCTGTCTTTATAATTTTAAAAAATACCGGTAATCCCCAGGTCCCGTATGACTTCATTTCTTATTGGATAAAAAATAGTAATTGGCCGGTCTTAAGAAAGTGCGGTTTTTTAAAAACTTGAGACAAATGATCCTTCTTACCGGCCGAGGATAGACCGACAGTTTGGACCAAAAACAGTTAGCTTGATTGGGGTCGGGAAATAGGAGCTTTCAAGGGGGCTTACCACTTTGGCACCTTAAAAATGTTAAATGGTGTCTTCTTCCTTTTTAAGAAAATCTTCCATTCTGATTACGTTTTCGGATTGCATTGGAATATGATCATTTTTTCCCTCTTCTCCGCAATCTCTTTCCAGTTTTTTTATGAAATTACGAAATTCCGGATTGTTTGCAATAACTTTATCGATCTGCTTTTCCAGCTCATTGCTTGCTTCATTAAGTTCTCCGAGATCAAGGTCAACCCCCAATAACTTAATCAGTTTTTTTAGAACCGTATAATATACCTTGGGACTTTTTTGGAGGTAAAGCGGGGTATGCCCCCACATACCTATTGCGGGAATTTTTTTCTCACTACAGGTAAAAAGTAAAAAGGTATGGAGGCTGGTTAATCCTTGATAGTCCGGCAATTCAAATCCATGCTCCAACAGTGTGTTTTTCATTTCCGGCATGCTCATTACTGCGGATACCTTGGGCTCTTGAGTGTGGAGAACCCTGTCAAAAGTCCCCCCGATAATATATATCTCCTTTACCCCCAGTTGCCGGGAAAAATTGAGAATGATTTCCGTAAATTCTTTCCATTTGAGGTTAGGTTCAACCCCCTGAAAAATCACCAGATCATGGGGGGATTTATCGTTTTTGAAAAAAAAGAATTCATTTACCGGAAGGTGCAGCTCTTTAACGACACCGTTTTTAATTACCGTAGATGGGCGTAAGACGGTAAGATCGTAAAAATCGTTTGAATTAATCCCGGCAAACTTAATTGCTCCCAGTCTTTTTTTCAGATAATCGGTTACCCCGATTGATACTTCTCCTGCATTGGACCATCCCCCGAACCCCAGAACTAAAACAGGCCGGCGAAGCACCGGTTTATGATAGGTAATGATATTTTCCGTCATTTTCACTCCATTATTACAATTTGCTGTAACTTCAATTATCAGACAGAATTTAACTAGCTGCCGAAAACAGACTTATCTTGAAGCTTAATTAAATTTTCCTTCTCTCCAACTACAATCAGAACATCTCCCGGTTCAATCGCGTTTTCCGGGGAGGGATCAAAGACCATGCTGCCTGAAGATTTTTTTACGGCTATGATGATAATCCCCAGTTGCTGCCTCAAATCGCACATTTGGATGGTGACTCCCGCAAGGGGAGAACCTTCTTTAATCAAAATTTCCTCTATTTGCAACTCAATGCTCTGGCTTCCAGTAGCAATCTCTATAAAATCCAATACATTGGGGCGAAGGATGGCTTGAGCCATTCTTACCCCCCCGATATGGTGGGGGGAGACCACCTTATTGGCTCCAGCCCACAAAAGTTTTCTATCTCCTCCTTCGGTTTCACTGCGGGAAAGGATAAAAAGGTTATTGTTCAACTCCCTGGCAATCAGGGTGATATAGAGGTTATCCGCATCAGAAGAAGCACATGCTACGAGTCCTTTAGCTTTTTTTACCCCCGCTTCAAGAAGGGTCTCTTCTAATGCAGCATCCCCGTTAAGATAAAGATAATCCTTTTTGTCGTTTTTTTCGATTGTTTCAAGATTTTTTTCAATCACAACAAAAGGCAATGGCCTAGTGGACAGTTCCAGGCATATTACTTTTCCGATTCGACCAAAACCGCATATAATGTAATGATCCTTCATCTTTTGAATCTTCTTTTCCAATCTTCTCCTCCCCAATATTTCCCGAAGCTCTCCTTCGATAATGATTCGAGAAAAAATTCCCACCAGATAGGCTACGGTGCCCACCCCGGTAATTATCAGTAAAATAGTGAAGATTTTTCCCTTAACGTCTATTTGTTGAACCTCGTTGTATCCCACGGTAGTCAGGGTTATCACCGTCATATAAAATGAATCAAGAAAACTCCAGCCTTCAATCAGACGATAGCCCATGGTGCCTGCCAGAAAAATGATAACTAAACCGCAGATGGCATATCTTAAATGTGCGGCGGGGCTTGAGCGATGACCTAAGCGAAATGGATTCCATTTTTGAGAATGCAACATTATCTCTTTTTGCAGCAGTTTAGTTTTTTGGAATTATGGCTATTCCAAAATAATCAAATTTTAAAATCCGTCCCAGGCGGATTAAAATCTTTTTTCACTGTTTTTTCTGTGTCGAGACTATCTATTTCATAAAAACTAAAATCATATCTATTTTTATCGTTCGGGCGATAAGGGCTAATGCAGTTTATCGTTTAAGCCGGCTGACGGTAAAATACTTGAATTAAATACCCCATTCGTGAAATTATAGTATCATGCATAGACAAAATTAACAAACGGGGAAGGGTGGCTAATAAAATGCTAAACCGGTGAAGGTTACGGTA
>DAOWNY010000125.1 GCA_030642325.1 Deltaproteobacteria bacterium | reverse complement strand
CGCACCTTGCTTGTCTTTTTCCCTTTCTGCGGTGTTACGACTTCAGCTACATAGAAAGACTATGCGCCTTCAGTCGTGCCTTGCAGAAAGAAAAAAATACTGCGCAATCTTACGTCATTTGACACGTGACATGACACTAAACGTAACTTTTATAAAAGTCAGTAATCAATTGCTGTTATCATGTTGAAATGATAAAAAATTTGAGGATTCAATGCTAGAAGAACTAACCGATGGGGTAAATCACAAAGGGCTGGCCCTGTTTGCTGATCCTGTTCACCAGTATATTCCATTTGTTGTTCCCGTGAAAGAAGGGGAAAAGACGGAAAAAGACCTGATTGATTCTCCTTATATGCAGCGTTTAAGACATATTTGTCAGCTTCAGAGTGCCCGTTGGGTCTACCCCTCAGCTGAACACAGCCGTTTTCAGCATTCATTGGGAGTGATGCATGTTGCGGGAAGGTTTGCCCGCAAACTCTATCCCTCCTTAAGCAGGGTGCTGAAGAAACGTTGTCCCAGCGAGCCCTTTATTGAGGAAATTCTCAGGATAACCGCCCTCCTTCACGATATAGGACATGGCCCCTGGGGCCACTTTTTTGACGACAATTTCCTGATTAAATTCAAAATTACCCATGAAGATATCAGCCAGCAGATCGCAATTGAGAAATTGGGAGACATCATACGGGAGATAAGGCGGGGTCCCAGTGGAAAATTCAAAAAAGATGAACAGATCAATCCCGCCCACATCGCTTTTTTGATTAAGAAGGATGATGAATCAAAAAAGAAGGATCTTCCCCAATGGTTAACGATGCTTACTCCTTTATTTAACGGTATTTATACGGTTGATAACCTCGATTACGTTTTGAGAGATTCTTATATGTGCGGAGTGGCGATTGGACCGGTGGATTTGGAACGGCTTCTGTATTACACAGATTTCACCCGGGAGGGATTAACTCTCCATAGAAACGGGACTTCCGCTTTAACCATGTTTTTAAATACCCGGTTGTATCTCTTTTCTAATGTTTATTATCACCGAACCACCCGGGCAATTGATCTCCATCTAAAAGAGATTTTTTCCGATACCATGAAATATATTTTTCCCAAAAATCCGTTGGAAAACCTGGATGGCTATCTAAAACTTACCGATTGGTCGCTTTTGGAGGAAGTAAGCGGTTGGCGCCGGTCAAAGGTTAAAAAGAAAAGGGCTTTAGGGGAGGAATGGAACAAAATTTCAAATCGGCAGGTTAAATGGAAAATGGCCTACCAGGGGACTGTGTCCATAAAAGAGATGGAAGTGGGTAAGACAGTTATCAAGGAGAAGGATTGGAAGGACAGAATCGAGAACAATCTTCCTGCTCAACTTAACGATCTTTCGTTTCAAGTGGATATGGCCTCTCAAGATCCCCGGCCGGAAAACCCGGTGAAGATGGGACAGATGCAGATCCATATTTTTGATCCGGCCACCGGCAAAATTTCTAAGGAACATTTAAAGCGGCTGTTCGAATACATACCCTCCAAAGTGTTTTTATATCGGGTCTTTGCCTTAAACCACCAATATGATAGAGAGCTATCGGAAGCAGCGGAAAAGGCCCTCTGGAGCGAAGGAAATCAGACGTATCTGAAGACAAATGTTTAAAAATAACGGTTTATAGCTTTTTGAAATTATGGCTATTTCATGAAACTAAAATAAAATAAATTTTCTTAAAAAAAGCGGCAGGTTTTTTTAAGGACGTAAAATCAGGAATAATAGTGACAGTTAAACTGGATCTTCATGTTCATACCCGATACTCCGGGGATAGCTGCCTTAGCCTGGAAAAGTTGATAAAAGGATTAAAAAAAAGGGGTCTGGATGGAGTGGCTGTCACCGATCATAATACTTTAAAGGGGGCGTTGAGATTAAAAGAGATTGCTCCCCCATGGGTTACTGTCATCACAGGCGAAGAGATAAAAACCAGGGAAGGAGAAATTACCGGTCTCTTTTTGAGCGAGGAAATCCCCTCCGATTTATCCCCGGAAAAAACCATTGCCCGGATCAGGTCGCAGGGGGGGCTTGTTTGCGTTCCCCATCCCTTTGACCGTTTGAGAAGATTTCATCTGAAGACCGAGGCTTTGCTTCGTATTTTAGATCAGGTGGACATGATCGAGGTCTTTAACTCCCGAAACTTTTTTAGAAAATATAATAGCCGGGCACACAGGTTTGCCGAAATGAAAAGAATAACCGCTTGCGTGGGAAGCGATGCGCACTGTTTGTACGAACTGGGAAGGTCTTTTGTTGAAATGGAAAGTTTCAGTTCCCCCGGCGAATTTTTGGAAAATCTGCGCTTCGCCGAATTGACTATGAAAAAAAGTAATTTATGGCCCCATCTGTTGACCATGAAGGAGAAATATTTAAAATTTAATTTCGGTAATCCCGGGGAATAAGAGAAGAGGTATTCAGATGTATTTTAAGAGGGAGTTCATCTAATATTTGAACACGATCAAGGCGGATGGCTGAGGTGTGGATGATTTATCTGTCTGTAGACGACCGGGAATGAAAGTCGGTGAAAATTGTGGTTGAGATTGAAAAAATTCAAGGGGTGGAAAGATACTGCATTAAACATCAAAAGATATACCGGATTCCCATTGAAAATTTTCCAGGGCATATAACTTTCATCCATTTGATAATAGATGGAGAAATCTCTTTAGTTGATCTGGGGCTGGATAGTAAGAAAGCAAGGGATGACTTAAGAAAAGGCCTGGAAATCATTAACCGGCAGTTTAACCAGAGAGTAAATCTGAAAGATATTAAAAATATTATAATTACCCACGGGCATCCGGACCATTTTGGTATGCTTAAGTGGGAGAAGTTGGCAGGCAGAAAGATATATATCCATCGGTGGGATAACGTGCTGTTTGGTAGATTAAATGGAAGAGTTGATAGAGTTTTCCTGGGAATTAAGAAATTTTTAAAGGAATCAGGGGTAGAAGAAAAACTGCAGGAAGAAATATTGAATGAGTACCACTCTACCAAACATCATTTTGAGTTCAATAGATTTGATTACGAGGTGATCGAACTAGAAGATGGGATGGAGATAATTAACGGATACCGGATATATCACACTCCGGGTCACAGCCCCGGGGAAATCTGCTTAAAGGTTGACGGATTTTTGTTTTTGGGAGACCATATCCTGTCTGACATTACTCCTCACCAGTCTTCTACTACCTATATGACGGGGGTTGGTTTAACCTATTATTTTGATTCCCTGGAGAAGATAATCAGACTTACCAAGGAAAATAATCTTTACGGGCTTCCTGCCCATGAGAAAGCGGTTTATCCTGTCTATAAAAGGGCGGAAGCAATTAAGGAATTTCATTACGAACGCCTGGCGGCAATCTTAAAAATATGTAATGAACCGAAAAATATTTCCCAAACAACCAGAGAGTATTACCGGTTTCAACCGGAAATATTTAATGATCCGGCCCATCCGGTTTTAGATAAATATCTCGCCTTTCAGGAAATTGCCGCTCATGTTGAGTATCTTCTGAAAAAAGGGAGGGTCGAAATTGTCGGCCATGGTGAGAGTGAGGAAAACGAAATAATTAAATACCGGGCAAAAAGGGTGTGACCCCCACATTTCAATTGATAAAGCCAATTGTCTTACTAATTGCTCTTATTTATGGGGTTACGACATATGATCCCCTGAGAATTTTTTTTGCACTCTGATGATAACCCAGGTATAAGAATTAGATTCAAAGAAAATATATTTTTGATGCTTAAAGGAAATTACATCCAAAGCTCACAACATAACTAAACCGGCAACATAATGACCCCGTATTGCACCGCTAAAGATTTGACACCTCCCCAAGTAATGCAACGCTAAAGATTTGACCCCCCGGAGTATTGCAACGCTAAAGATTTGACCCTGATGCTTCTATTTGCGCTGAGCGTCTTGGACTTCATCCTGCAATCGTCCTTCCCGGGCTGGCCTGCAATATCATGGCAGGCCAGCTACAAGGCAGTACATAAATTAAAACCTAAAGCGTCAGTCCTGTTGCCCGACGACATCAATAATTCATTAATCAGTCTATTATGTATATATCAAAAACAGGTAATTACCTTAAACAGGATGTAGTTTGCATGAGACATAATGCCATTATTGGACAATGGTGACTCTTTCGAAACTACAAGGCAGAAAAATCACGGAGAAATTTCATGACTGACAACATACGTTGGGGACTCGACAACCCGCATCCCTTTTCGCAGATGAAGACCGAACTGATCTGGGAAGGTAAGTGCGATGAGTATAGACAATCGGCAGCCAAGGTTTTTTCTTGACCCACTGTCTTATTTAAGCATATATTGGTTGAAAAAGGTTATAGTTATCATTTTTTCAACTAAATATCGTCATGCAGAATATATTTCCAACAAAATTTGTCCAAAAGCTGACCGGGGCTACCTTCAATCGGCTGCAATACTGGGTCTGGATAAGCCTCGTGTCTCCAGAGAGGGTGGGGAAGCCTTCTTTCTATTCTTTTAAGGCTATTGTTAAACTAAAATATTAGTTACATTGTGAAAAGCCGGCTTAAGCCTCCCAAAAATGAGAAAAGGAATAAATAACCTTATCGCCATATTGCCGGATGATGAACTTCTCACCAAACTAATCATTTTTACCGATGGAATCGACATAATAGTTACTGAAAAGGGGAAGTATTTTAGTGCGATCGCGAAACAGCAATATTTTCAGTTTAACGCAGAGCAAATTGACGCAGAAATAATAAGGCTCCAGAATCACGACGGGAATTTTGTCAAGCGGATGGACCCTTTGGAGAGTGAAGAAAAGGTGGCAGCTCTCTCCCATGGGTAACGTCCATACAAGATGAATAAGCGGGGGTGGATAAGATGAATGCCTTAAACTCTATCCATAATGAACTAAACCGATTAGGTTATGTGGATAACCTGTTGCAGGAGAACTATATTTTCGATGACGCCGCCTTCCCCGAAACACGAGAGATGACTATCCCCTTGGCGGCGTTTGCTCAATGGCCGCCATCATATCGTAATGCTTGCATCGGGGTATTAATCGCCAATGGTCAATCCGGCCCCCGACACATATCAATGTACCAAACCCTTGGCTCCCCAATGTTCTTTGAGGCATTTCCGGATCATATTGACCGTTATCGTATAGAGGCCACAGGAAAAGCTGTTTTCTTGGAGTCCATCCCCGCCTGAGATATTCGACAGGCTTTTAATTTAAACAAAAAAAATGGAGTCCTGAGGCAATCTTTCGGGCAAAAGCTATTGCACAAGTGGCTGAGCCTGTACAGCTCGATTTTGTTGATGTCGGCCTCCTGCCGGCCCTAAAAGGCATGATCCACGCTAAATTAGATCGACTGCTAAGGGATATTCTACACGAGGCTGTCGTTTCTTATGAAAACATCTTAGGCAGTAAGCCGAATGAGATATCTCTTTTTCGTCTTGTTTTTCGCTTCCTCGCCGCAAAGATATTTAATGATAGAAATCATCCGGGAGATT
>DAOWNY010000083.1 GCA_030642325.1 Deltaproteobacteria bacterium | reverse complement strand
TGATATATCTGTTTATGCTCCACGGATTGTCTCCATTCAGATCAATCCCGAAAAAATTGCTGAAGTGATCGGTCCCAGGGGAAAAGTTATTAAGGGCATTATAGAGGAGACAGGGGCAAAAATAGAGGTGCAGGATTCGGGGAAAATCAACATTGCTTCGGTGGATGTCGCAGCAACCGAAAAGGCAATAGAAATTATTAAAAGTATCACCCAGGAGGCCGTAATAGGAGAACTATACTTAGGAAAGGTGAAAAAAATCGTTGATTTCGGAGCCTTTGTGGAAATCTTTCCCGGCACTGATGGTTTAGTCCATATTTCCCAGTTAGCCAATGAGCGGGTAAAGAGCGTTAACGATGTCTTGAGCGAGGGGGATGAGGTGATGGTAAAAGTCATTGATGTTGATCAACAGGGCAAGATCAAGTTGAGTAGAAAGGCGGCATTGGGGCAAGTCGATAAATAGGTAACAGTTTAGCTTTTGAAGTTGTCTCGAAATTGTCTGCTGCATCAATCTCGGATAATACAAAATTAGATAAGCAGAAAGCGAGCATCCGAATAAATACATGTATAATAAAAGCACATTAAGTAACGGGGTTAGAGTAGTAACAGAAAAGATAACCCATTTTTCCGCCGTTTCCGTCGGTATTTGGATAGATACCGGATCAAGAAATGAGGATATGGGCGAAAGCGGCATTAGCCATTTCATTGAGCATATGCTTTTCAAGGGAACCAATAAAAGAAGTGCATCCCAGATTGCCAGGGAGATCGATTCGGTGGGGGGGGTCTTGAACGCATTTACCAGCAAAGAATGCACTTGTTTATATGTGAAGATTTTAGATGAATATTTTTCCATTGCCCTCGATCTATTATCCGACATTTTTTTATGTTCTCTTTTTGACTTACAGGAAGTCGAAAAAGAGAAGGAGGTAATATTCCAGGAAATAAGTATGACGGAAGATAACCCGGAAGAATATGTCCATGAACTTTTTGTGCAATCCATCTGGGGGGGGTGCTCTCTCGGAAGGTCACCCCTGGGAACAGTTGATACCGTGCGTAAATTGTCTCGAGACAAATTGATCGAATATTTTAAGAAAAATTATTTCTCTGAGCGGATCATTATTGCTGCAGCAGGTAACGTGGATCACGACAACCTCGTTGAGTTGATGGAAGGTGCCCTGGGGACTCTTCCGGAACAGAGCAGGACAAGTTATAACCATCTGACGGAACCCGAGCCGGAAATCTGCATAAAAAGAAAGGATCTCGAGCAGGTTCACATCTGCCTGGGAACAAAGGCTCCTTCAACCATTTCCCCTAAAAAATATGCCGGTTTTATTCTCAACACTGTTTTAGGTGGGAATATGAGTTCGCGGTTGTTTCAAGAGATAAGAGAAAATAGGGGTTTAGCTTATTCAATCTATTCATATCAATCAAGTTTTATGGATACCGGCCTATTGGGGGTCTATGCGGGAACAGGAGAGGATACGACCTCTGAGGTTTTATTTCTAATCCTTCAAGAATTTAAAAAATTAAAAGAAGAAGAGATTGAAGAAAAGGAGCTCAACAGTGCGAAGGAATATTTAAAGGGGAACCTCGTAATAGCTTTGGACAGCGTCGATAGCAGAATGAGCAGACTGGCCAAGAACGAAATGCATTTTAACAGACGTATTCCCGTTCATGAGTTAATCGCAGAGATCGAAAAGGTATCGGCTGCAGAATTAACTGAGCTCGCCAATGAAATATTTATCAAAAAAAATATTGCCCTAACGCTTTTGGGTAAAATAGACGAAAAGGAAATTAGGCCCGAGATTTTAAATATATAATTTTTGCTTATGGAACAGATTAAAGTCAGGATAAAAAAGATCAGGGGGGAAAGGGACAAAGACATTCCTCTTCCACAATATATGACTCCCAACTCGGTGGGAATGGACCTTTATACCAATATTGATCAGGAAGTTATTCTGGAACCCGGGGGAAGGAAGCTGATCCCAACCGGACTGGCAATGGCCATTCCTGAAGGATACGAAGCACAGATCAGACCCAGAAGCGGTCTTGCCCTAAATCATGGCATTACGCTGTTAAACTCTCCCGGGACGATAGATTCTGACTATCGGGGTGAAATCGGAATCATAATGATTAATTTAAGCAAAGAGCCCTTTTTGATTAAAAGGGGGCAGCGAATTGCCCAAATGGTATTGAACCGGGCATGTCAGGCATTATTGGATGTTTCTTTTGAATTGGATTCAACTTGCCGGGGGTCCGGAGGATGGGGGCATACCGGAAGCTGAGAGAAAAATTTTATTATAAATTATTTTGGTTGCCTGCAACCCGGGATTTAGATATTTAACCCCAGCTATTACCTGTTTTTTACTGAAGAAAACTCATTAATCAGCCTATATTTACGTTGACACCAATAGTATCACTCAATTACGTAATTATTGAGGGATCTTGAAGAGGAGAGAATGGCAGAATCTTTGGGGCGACAGTCAAGTTTCACAAAAACCGTTCGGGATGAAGTGGGAGATCGTCCTAAGATTGGAGAAATGTTACAAAAGGAAGGACAGATCACCAAAACCCAATTAGACGAATCATTGGGGGTCCAGAAAAAAAAAGGCGGGCTTCTAGCCAGTGTCTTGCTCAGATTGGGCTACATTGATGAGGATACCATTCCTCAACTCTTGCAGCGTCAACATAACTTTTCGGTCATAGACCTTTCCAGAGAAAAAATCGGCGAACAGGTTATTCGGTTATTGCCCTATAAACTTGCCAAAGAGAACCTTGCCTTTCCTGTGAACATAGAAGGTGATGTCCTATTGGTAACAATGGTTGATCCTTCCGGGACTTCTTCTATTGAGGAAATCCAGAGAAAAACTAAACTGTCCATCAAGACAGCAGTCTCTACTGAAAAAAGTATAATTGATGCTTATAGAAAATATTTTAAAATAGATGACAAAGAATATGAAAGTTTCTTTCCGTCAATCGATGAAGAAGAGGAAAAAACGGTAGAAATCGGGGATTTCGGCTCTCTTGCTTCGGAGGCGGTTGACGGGATGGACGTGGTCGACGGCGGAGATTTCGATGAAGGTGTGGGCCAATATTCGGCAACTGACGCCCCTATCATTAAGCTGGTCAACGGTATATTAATAAAGGCAATCAATGAAGGAATCAGTGATATTCACATTGAACCCTTTGAAAAATCTTTTTATGTCCGTTATCGCCTGGATGGGTCGCTTTACAAGTCTTTGAACCTCCCGCTCCAAATAAAAAATGCCTTAATATCCAGAATTAAAATAATGTCGAAATTGAACATTACCGAAAGGAGAGTACCCCAGGACGGTAGAATTAAACTGAAACTTGGAAAAAAAAGAGAGGTAGATTTTCGGGTTTCCGTGCTCCCCACTTTGTTTGGCGAAGGCATTGTTTTACGTCTTCTGGATAAATCGGCCCTCAATGTAGATCTGACCAAACTGGGATTCACCAAGGAAGGATTCAAAAAATTTAATAATTCAATAAAAAAGCCCTATGGGTTGGTTCTGGTAACAGGCCCGACCGGGAGCGGAAAAACCACTACTCTGTATTCCGCTCTTAACGTGCTTAATACCATTGACCGGAAAATTCTTACTGCAGAAGACCCGGTGGAATACAATTTTAGAGGAATTAATCAGGTCTTGGTTCGAGATGAAGTGGGGTTAACCTTTGCCACCGCACTGAAGGCTTTTTTACGGCAGGATCCTGATATTATCATGGTGGGAGAAATCCGGGATTTAGAAACCGGTGAAATCGCCATCAAAGCCGCCCTTACCGGACACCTGGTTTTTAGTACTCTGCATACCAATGATTGCTTGTCTACAATCGCAAGAATGGTCGACATGGGGATTCCGTCTTACATGGTTGCCTCTTCCGTAGGTTTGATTGTCTCACAGAGATTGCTGAGGAGAATTTGCCCAAAGTGCAAAGCTCCTGTTCAACAAGTTGATCCAATTCTGCTTGAAGAAGCAGGTTTTGACAAATCCGCAATACCTGATATCCAGCTTTATCGGGGAAAAGGTTGTGCTAATTGTTCAGGTGCGGGATACAGGGGGAGAGTGGCGGTATATGAAGTTATGGAGATGAGTGAGGATCTCAGGCAGGCAATAACCTCAGATGTAAACGAATCAAATTTGCGAAAGATCGCCAAGAAAGAGGGGATGTTGACCCTGCGGGAGGAGGCTTTACGTAAGGTAAAAGAAGGGGTTACTACACTGGAAGAGGCCACTAAAAAAACCATTAAGGAAAAAGAAAGTTTGCCTGCCTATCTTTTAACTCCCGATGAAAGAGTTTTTGAGAACAACGATCTGATCATCAGCGAGGGAAATAATGACACCTCTTTTTATAAACTGGTGCAAGGGTGTCTCGCTGTATCAGTTAAAGGAAGCAGGGTAGGAGAAATATCTCAGCCGGGAGAGTATTTCGGTGAGATGGGTGCTTTGTTGAACTGTCCAAGAACCGCTACCATTAAATCAAAGGGAAAGAGTGTCGTTAAGGTATTCCCGGGAGATAAACTGCTGGAGACCCTGGAAAATTATCCTAATATTGCTAAAAGTTTGGTTAGCTCTCTGGCAACCCGGATACAGGATGCCAATGATACAATAGTTTCTTTTACAGCTAAGGATGAATGGAATAAAGATTCGGAAAGCCTGATTAGCCGACATCCGGGTTCTTATGAGGTTGAAGGCGAAACCACCCTGGAATCTCAAAATGTTCAAGACCTCGGTATTCCGGAAACTAAGCCGGTGGGAACTTTTTAAAAAAAATTATAATCCGCTATTTGGTCATTTTAACTTATTTGGTACAAGGTAAGATCTAAAACAAAAACCTTAAAAGAGGGGAATTATGTTAGACTTATTTTCTATTAAAAAAGGGGCGTTGATGGCGGTGGACATTGGAACTGATTCAATTAAACTTGTGAACCTGAAGGCTGTCAAATCAGGATACCAACTGTTAAATTTTGGGATGATCCCTCTTGCTCCCGGTACCATCGTTGAGGGATCGATCGTAGAAGCCGAGGCAGTAAATGAGGCGATTAAGAACCTTCTGGAACTTGAGAAGATCAACGTAAAAAACGTAGCAACCGCAGTTTCCGGGGCCTCGGTAGTGATCAAAAAAATCAAGGTCCCCTATATGTCCCACGAGGAACTCGAGGATTCCATTAAGTTTGAAGCGGAGCATTACATCCCCTACGATATCGATGAGGTAAACCTGGATTTTCATATACTGACCAAATATGAAGAAAAAGAGGAGGAACGCCCGGAACAGATCGAAATTCTTTTGGTGGCGGTAAAAAAGGATAAAGTCAATGAATACGTTAACTTGTTCTCAGAATTAGGGTTAAAGCCACTCATTGTCGATGTTGATGTTTTTGCCATTGAAAATGCATATGAGTATAATTACGGCATACAGGAGGGGGAGATAGTCGCTCTGATAGATATGGGCGCCGGAATGACCAATATTAATATTCTGGAAGAGGGAGTGACTACTTTCACCCGGGATATTTCCTTTGGGGGTAATAACTATAACCAGGCCATCCGAGAAGAGTATAATATAAGCTATCAATTGGCTGAAAGACTCAAACTTGGCGAAGAAACAGAGAAAATTTCTACCCGGGACATTATTCCCCTACTAATGGCGTCCACCGAAGAGTTCGCTGATGAAATTCAGAAATCATTCGATTTTTTTAAAAGTACCGGTGACTATAGAGTGGACAAGGTTGTTCTCAGCGGCGGTTGCAGCAAAATTATCGATCTGGACAAATATCTTACTAAAAATTTGGGGATTGTTACCGAGATTTTTGATGCATTCAAGAATATCAGCATTGATGAGAAATCCTTCGATCCCGAATACATTCAATACATAGCCCCCTTTGCGGCAGTCGGGGTAGGGCTTGCCCTGCGAAGGTTAGGTGATAATAAATAGTCGATCTACACTTTTATGAGGTCATATCTTCGATCGCCCAGCCCGATTTCTTCGCCGTGTCTTAGTTGAACTTCCCAGTCGATTTGGGGGTAAACCCCCCTGAACTTATCCTCACCTTTACCAAGACCGGATTTCAGGGTAGAGTTTGGATTTCCAGGTTGGAGGTTTACCAGATCAACAGAAGCCTGATCAATGGCGACCGGATCATTGGAGGCAAGAATCCCCACGTCTTCCACAATGGAAAGATCACTGTATTCACAGCAGTCACAAGCCGGGCTAACCTGCATAACAAAATTTAGGAAAACAGATTTTTTTTCTTTACCTTTCAGGGCCCCGTATGCATATTCGACCATCTTTTTCTGGAAGGTTGCCGAATCTTCATTCCACTGTACCTTGACAGCGTTTTGAGGGCATACCGCGATGCAGCCCCCGCATCCCCGGCAATTTTCAGAATCAATACGAGCCTGTTTGTTAGCCAAAATAATTGCCCCGAATGCACAAAAGGACTGACATTCTCCGCAGCCGATACAAAGACTTTCCTCTATTCGAGGGGAAATTGTGGAATGTTGTACCAGTTTTCCTTTACGAGAAGCACAACCCATTCCTAAATTCTTCAGAGCTCCTCCAAAGCCGGAAAGATCGTGTCCCTTGAAATGGGCCACTCCAATTATCAAATCGGCGTTACATATTTCCGCAGCGATACTGACTTTATTCAATAGCGGTTGATTGATTAAAATTTCTTTGGCAGTATCTCCCCTGATTCCATCTGCAATTATAAGAGGGGCACCTACCACCACATGAGCAAAACCATTTTCTACGGCAGTGACTAAATGCGACACTGCATCTGCTCGGCTACCAACATAAAGGGTGCTGGTATCCGTTAAAAATGGTTTTGCCTGATATTCTTTTACCTTATCAACTATTTTTCTCAGAAATATCGGTCGCAGGTAAGCAGTATTACCTCTTTCGCCAAAGTGAAGTTTAATCGCTATCAAGTTATTTTTTTTGATTTTTGATTTTAAATCAACCCCCTTTAACAATAAATCCAATTTTGAAAAGACATTATCTTTGGAACTAAACCGAAAATCTGTATAAAATACCTTACTTTTCATCTTTTATCCCTTTTCACTTTTTGGCAGGGCACCAAAGAAATTTGCACACATTTTATGCTATTTGATCCCCGTTTTAAGCGTTGCATAAAGATATTAGTAGCCGTTGTACGATTTTTATTCAATGAATCATATAAAGCTTTGGTATATTGATATTGCTTTTAAACTCCAAAAAGCGTTTTTTGCATCCATATCAGAGAATATCCCAACCTCTCGTGAAATATATACTTGTGTTCTCAATTAAGCGACTTAAGCCTTTTGCGATACAATACTATTGGGTAACTTACTCAGAATCCGGAAGTCAGGAGCCGGCATCCGGAGTAGAAAGAAGAAGCATAGGCCTTAAGTAACTGAACGACTTCTTCCGGCTGAAGCATCAACCGTGGAGTAGCACCATAACAAAGATCTTTTGGAAAATTATTACTAAGATGATATGTGGATAAAACAGATTGACGCGCTTTTTGCCGGACAATCAAGTCTTGAAATTGCCTGGCTGGTTCCCTTCTCATTCCGGCGCCTGAATTTTGCCTACCG
>DAOWNY010000174.1 GCA_030642325.1 Deltaproteobacteria bacterium | reverse complement strand
CCCAGATTTACAAGTCTTCCTTCCGCCAGCATGATAATGGAGCGGCCGGAGTTGAGGGTCCATTTATCAACCTGGGGTTTAATAGACTCCTTTTTTAAATTCCGGTTATTTTCCAGATAGAACATGTCGATTTCATTGTCAAAGTGTCCTATGTTGCATACAATTGCTTCGTTTTTCATTTTTTCCATATGTTCGCCGGTAATTACATGGTTGCATCCGGTGGCGGTAACAAATATATCCCCGACCGGGGCGGCATCTTCCATGGCTAATACTTCGTATCCTTCCAAGGATGCCTGCAGGGCGCAGATGGGATCAATTTCGGTAACTAATACCCGGGCACCGAAACCGCGCATTGATTGGGCACACCCCTTTCCCACATCACCGTAACCGCAAATTACCACAACCTTGCCCGCGATCATTATATCGGTAGCACGTTTGATCCCGTCAGCCAGTGATTCACGGCATCCATAAAGGTTGTCGAATTTTGATTTTGTTACAGAATCATTTACATTAAAAGCAGGGAAAAGCAACTCGTTATTTTTTGCCAGATGGTAAAGCCGATGGACACCGGTGGTGGTCTCTTCGGAAACACCCCGAATTTTTGAGGAGATTTTTGTCCAAAATTGAGGATCATGTTGATAGCTTGCCTTCAGGCGATCAATCAGGCACCGCATGTCTGCGCTGTCGTATTCTTGATTCATCAGGGAGGGATTTTTTTCAACCTTTGCCCCTTGGTGGACATAAAGGGTCGCGTCGCCCCCATCATCGACAATTAAATCGGGTCCGGTCCCGTCAGGCCAGCTGAGGGCCTGTTCGGTGCACCACCAGAATTCTTCGAGGGACTCGCCCTTCCAGGCAAACACCGCCGCTGAACCGGATTTGGCAACCGCCGCCGCGGCATGATCCTGGGTGGAAAAGATATTGCAGGTGGCCCATCTTACATCGGCGCCAAGTTCACGGAGGGTATGGATGAGCATGGCGGTCTGAATGGTCATATGAAGGCTTCCCATTACCTTCATCCCCTTAAGTGGTTTTATGGGGCCATATTTTTTCCTTACCGCCATCAACCCCGGCATTTCATTTTCGGCCAGACTCATCTCTTTTATTCCAAAATCGGCCAGTGTTATGTCGGCAACTTTGTAGGGAAGCGATAGATCTAATTTTAAAAAGGACATTTTACCCCCAAAAATATTAAGTTATTATTTTTTTAATGGATGACTGAAGATCCAAGTATGCGATATGAACTTGCGGAACACAAAAAACACAATTACTAAGGTGTATTGGAATAAATAGTTATTTTTTTGTAATCAACAGAAGTCTACCAAAATAAACACCCCGGGTCAAATATAACAGGTCTGTTTTATGATAGAAATTATTTTGAATCATAAAGGTGGTTATCTGTTATGTCAAAACAGAAGATCAGTCCGCTGCGGTGTACCAAAAATAATTTGGTGAAGAGAAAGGGAATTTGGATTGCAGCCTGTAGGGGTCGAGCAGTTATTTATGCCCCTGGGTGTCAACAGGGTAAGCAAAACAAAAAAAGGGATTAGCCAAAATCGCTAACTCCCTTTTTTTTGATGTAGAGCATGGTACGCCCAGAGGGATTCGAACCCCCGACCTACGGATTCGTAGTCCGTTGCTCTATCCAGCTGAGCTATGGGCGCTTGGCGGAGAGAGGGGGATTCGAACCCCCGGTAAGGTTTTAGCCCTACACTCGCTTAGCAGGCGAGCGCCTTCAACCAGCTCGGCCATCTCTCCTAATTATTTTTGGCATTGTTAATTGAGTATATATATGCAGATGTAACTCATTGAAAACAAATAGTTAAAATTCCGTCAATCTATATCTACTTAACAATACCTTATTTTTATGGTATGGCGGAGGGAGTAGGATTCGAACCCACGGTCCTTTCGGACTCCGGTTTTCAAGACCGGCGCCTTCGGCCACTCGGCCATCCCTCCTAATCCTTGGTTATTCTCTCTATACCGCCCAAATAAGGTCTTAATGCCTCGGGAATAACTACCGAGCCATCTTCCTGCTGGTAATTTTCTAAAATGGCTAACAGTGTTCTTCCCACTGCCAAACCCGATCCGTTTAAGGTATGGACAAATTTTGTTTTTGATTTATTGTCCTTTCGATAACGGATATTGGCACGGCGTGCCTGAAATTCCTCGAAATTACTACAAGAAGAAATCTCTACATATCGATTTTGTCCTGGAAGCCACACCTCGATGTCATAAGTTTTAGAGGAGGAAAAACCTAAATCGCCCATGCAGAGGTCAACTACTCGGTAGGGAATATTTAGCTTTTTTAGGACCTCTTCCGCATTCAATAGTAATTTTTCCAGTTCATCATAGGAAGTTTCCGGGATAACGAATTTTACCAGCTCCACCTTATTGAACTGGTGTTGCCTTACCAGTCCCTTAGTATCTTTTCCGTAAGATCCCGCCTCTTTTCTGAAGCAGGGGGTATAAGCAGTATAATATAGCGGGAGGCTTGTCCCGGGGATAATTTCATTCCGGTGGATATTGGTCACCGGCACTTCTGCAGTGGGAATTAAGTAATAACCAACATCTTCAAGCTTGAAGAGATCTTCCTCAAACTTAGGGAGCTGCCCCGTCCCCATCATACTTTCTTTATTAACCATAAAAGGAGGTAGAATTTCAGTGTAGTTATGCTGTTGTGTATGGAGGTCCAGCATAAAATTGATGAGGGATCGTTCCAGTTGAGCCCCCAGCCCTTTATAGAGAGTAAATCTGGCCCCGGTAATTTTGGATCCCCGGGCAAAATCCAGAATGTCTAAATTTTCTCCAATATCCCAGTGAGGTAAAGGGGTAAAGTCAAACCGGGGAATTTCTCCCCATCTTTTTATTTCCGGATTGTCTGCTTCGCCCTCGCCAACTTTTACCGAATGATGAGGAATATTGGGAATCTCTAAAAGAAGTTGTTCCAAGGAATTTTCATTATCATGAAGGAGCTGGTCAAGCTGCTTAATTTCCTGAGAGACTTTTTTCATTTCAGCAATTTCGTCCCGGAAATCCTTCCCTTCCCGCTTTAACTTCCCAACCTTGTCGGAGACGGTATTCCTCTCATATTTCAGGGCTTCTACCTTGCCAAGAAGATTTCTCCTTTCAGAATCGATTTTAGTAATAAGATCAAAATTTAGTTTTAAACCCCGCTGGGAACATTTGGATTTTACTAAATCCAAATGTTCCCGAATAAACTTTATATCCAGCATTAGAAAATTTTCCATTATAAATAATACACCCCTCAAAAGAAAGGATTAAAACTAAATCCTAATTTTTCAAGGGGGATACTAAAGCGTTGCCACCGTCTTTTTTCCATTAAGAATACTATGGAAATAACACTTTTTATGCTTCAAGTCAATATCATTATGTGCAAACCGCCGGTAAAATTTTTTAGCCGTTCACGGTTGCTCGGTAATTTTGCTCTTCATATCTCTTGAGGTAGTTGATAAATCCACAAATTTACAGGCACGTGTTTCACCCGGCCTGTTCGTAAGTATTTTTTTAAATTCGCTTAAGCGGTTTATTTTTCCTCAATATTTTCAAAGCATTCAATTTTTATCTGCTAAAAAAACCGTGAACCGTGAATTTTGAACCCGAGCAGTTACAAAATGTTTTTTAAACATACTCACCAAATTTTTGTCTATTTGATTCGGTACTTATTGCAAATGGGAAGCCTTCTGTCTTTTCCCAGGGCACGGGGGCTGATCTTTATTCCCGGAGGTGATTGTCTTCGTTTGTATTCGTTTTTATCCACCAAACTGATAATTTCTTGTACTACTCTTTTTTCAAATCCCATTCCCACAATCTCATCCGGGCTTTTGTCCTCCTCTACGTAAGCCTGTAAAATAGGATCGAGGGTAGAATAGGGGGGGAGGGAATCGGTATCTTTCTGATCCGGTCTTAACTCGGCTGATGGCGGTTTGACTATAATCTCATCGGGAATAACCTCTTTTTCCAGGTTCCGGTACCTGGCCAGTTCATAGACCATGGTTTTAAAAACATCCTTAATGACGGCAAAGCCTCCTGCCATATCTCCGTAAAGGGTACAATAACCCACACTGGTCTCGCTTTTATTCCCGGTGGTGAGCACCAGCCAGCCAAATTTATTAGACAGGGCCATGAGGATATTACCCCGAATTCTGGCCTGGATATTTTCTTCGGTAATGTCCGGAGATAATTCCCCAAACTCGGCAGAGAGCATCCCCAGATAGGCCTGGTATGTGTCGGAAATGGGGATACTGATTAGCTTTATACCAAGGTTGGAAGCAAGTTTTTCAGCATCTTCTTCACT
>DAOWNY010000338.1 GCA_030642325.1 Deltaproteobacteria bacterium | reverse complement strand
TTTCAGCGCTTGCCTCTACCATGGGGGCGGAAAAAAGGGCGCCTCCGGGCATGGGAAGGAGGCCGATTATTGCCGGCAGGGATGCCAGGGTAAAGCGACTGCCCGGTGAAATGGCTTTGAGGGTAGTGACAATCCGCTCCATTTGACGTGCTTCGTTAAGCAGGCGGCTTAGCACGATTATCTCGATGACAACCAGAGACAACCACAGGCCTTCACCGGATAATGATTTGATTATTATAATCCGGCCCACTGCAAGGGGAGGTTGCCCCATCCATACCCCGATTATTCCTGCAGCTGAAAACAGGCAAAGAGAAAGGGGAACTTTGTACCTGCCCAAGAGGAGGATCAGAGAAAAAACCACTGCCATTTTTATGAATGCCGGAAATAAGAGAAGCATCTTGACCCTGCTCGCACCAAAAATTAGGGAACCCAGTACCCGTTATTTTACTAATTACTGAAAAATGCAGAAGGGAAATATAGAGTGAATATATTACTGTAAAGGGAAAAAAAATTCAAGGAATTATCGAAGGTCCGCAGTATCCGAGGGATATAGACGCTCCACCGAAAAAAGACCGGTGGGAGAGGAGTGAACGACCGGACCGCACTCATGATACAGGCTCAGTAGATCCTGGTTAACATTTTTACTCTCAATCGCAACGTCCAGTAATGATATTGCATAATCGAGTCTTTTGGCGGAAATCAGTTTTTTTGCAAAATCATGGCAGGCAACGGCAAGACCGGGGCTGGTTATTGTTTTTTCAAGTTTTTCAAAAGCCTTCGTCCCCCTTTCCTTATTTCCATTACAACAATAGGCCGCTGCCTGGATAAATTGAGCAGACAAATAGTGAGGTTCTTGCCCCAACAATTTGTTAAGGATCACAATCGCCTGACCGGCATTCCCCCGATACAACTCGCAAAGCGCATGATTATTAATGGCCTCCTTCATCCGTGGAGCAAGCTCCACCGCCCTTTTGGCGGCTTTTAAGGCATCGTCGTATTTCCCGATTTTCAAATAAGCGGTCCCCATATTAACAAAGGCCAGGGGTGAATCAGGCTTAAGAACGATGAGTCTCTGCCACAATTCTATGGCTTCCCGGTGCTTTCCGAGTCCCCCTGCCTGAACCGCAAGTTCGTGAATTGCAACGAGATCGTCCTTCTTTTCATCAAGTTTTCTTTTGCCTATCTGATAGTAAATTTCTCCTTTGCCATCGCCGTTTTTCTGGTTCATCTGCCCATAGTGATGAACCGGTATGGTAGTTTTTTTTATTTCTATTCCCAATTTCTTGAGGGAAGGTTCCAACTTCTCATGGACCGGGTATTCAAAGCGAAAACGCTTATCATTGGGAAATAGCCTCACTTTAGTGCTGGGTATCCAACCTGACCCTACCTCTTCGGATTGGTATTTTCCCTCATTGAGATTCCATCCGATAATATTGGTCTGGGTGGTATAATTTCTGGTCACCACCGAGTATGCAACCGGTCCTGGTGTGGATTTTTCCACCAGTCTCTTTAACAACCCATAATCCAGCGGGGAAAGCACCTCATCGGCATCCATCACAAAAATCCACTTCCCGGAGGCCTTTGCAATGGATAAGTTCCTTGCCTCGGAAAAATCGTCGGTCCATTTAAAATCAAAAACTTTTGCTCCAAATACCTTGGCGGTCTCCCTGGTCCGGTCATTGGAGCCGGTATCAACTACGATGATCTCATCCACTACAGGTTTTAAGCTGGCAAGACATCTTGCCAAATGTTTTTCTTCATTTTTAACTATCATGGCCAAAGAGATGGTGCCCCTTTGATCAGATCTCTTGTCAATCTCCATGGGTCCCACGGCATCCCTCACCTTCAGGGCCGCAGAAAGCAAATCATCATCCGTACCAAAGGTGATCATCGCCCCTTCAATCTCTTTTAGGGCAAGATGATGTTTACCCTGTTGAATTAATATGTCGATTAAAAGATATTTTATCCTCTTACTATGGGGATGCAATAAAAGGGCATCTCTAAAAAACGGTTCAGCCCTCTTAAACTCCCGGAGTGCTGTAACCGCCAAGTGGTAATTACTGACAATATCCATAACCAGAGGGGAGAGAATAAATCCCTTTTCGTAAAGATCAAGGGCATCCCCCTTCTTATCAATCTCCCACTTTAACCCGCCCAGGTTGGT
>DAOWNY010000147.1 GCA_030642325.1 Deltaproteobacteria bacterium | reverse complement strand
TCGGCAGAAATTTTTCCTCTTCCAAGCCCGCTCAGATCAAGATAATTTACCGTGGCAGGCGTAGTCTTTTTTGGCTCGTAAATTTTTGAAAGAAAGTCTAGTCTTTGGTCCGGCACCTTAACCATTGCCTGGTTTACCTTTTTTGCTCCCCCCATGCCGGTTTCCGCGCTGCTTCCCGTCAGTGCGTTAAATACTGTTGTTTTCCCGCTTTGCGGTAGCCCTATTATACCTATCTGCACACATAAACTCCTAAAATAACGGCACAAATAAAAAGTGTATTTTTCGATTATGCTGTCAGGGAATTCTAATTTGATGTTAAATAATTATTTCTACTCCACACATGATAACTAATTCTATCAAAATTACAATAAAAAAAAGGTGAAGTAAATAATAATGTTGCGTGAAACAATGCAAAAATTGTTTTGATGGCGATTTTTCAGCCTTGCCAAAACTCAAACAGATTAGATTTTATATTGATTAATTCAGTTTTTACTTATTCATAACGTCTTGTTACTCCCCCGGATGTGAAAATTGGTGTTGGATATAATCCTTGATTTTTCTCAGGTCAATCTTCCCTGATCCCAGAACGGGTATCTCTTCCATCTCACAGAAGTGATTTTTTTTCGGAATCCAGAGGGGTGGGAGGCCCAATTTTTTCAGCCCTTTAATTATATCATCGATTTCCACATTGATTTGTTTGTGGGCTACTATAAGTCTTTCCCCCTTTTTTCGGTCCGAAATGGAGATTACCGTACAGATTGGTTCCTTGGCTTGCAAGACTTGGTGAATGGTCTGCTCAATTTTAATATGCGGAATCATTTCACCACCGATTTTACTGAACCGGGAAAGTCGATCAGTGATCCAGATGAAACCATCGTTATCAACCCGGGCAATATCACCTGTCACGTACCATCCATCTTGTATCACCTTGTCGGTCTCTTCCCGCAGGCCAAGGTATCCTTTCATAACGCCTGATCCTTTTACCAGAAGAAGACCCTCCCGATCGGGGGGCAGCTCCGAGTAATTTTCCGGGTTTACCACTTTTACGGCAACTCCCGGGATAGGATGACCGACACTGCCGATTTTAATTCCGGTTTGCCTAATATGAGGATGGTCGTTGAAGTCCGGAACATTTACAGAGACGATCGGGGAAAGTTCCGTACATCCATAACCTTCCAGGATAGTAACCCCCAGTTTTTCCTTAAAAGAAGCAATCAGTTTTTGGGGCAGTTTTTCCGCCCCGGCCACTGCATATTTCATGCTGGCCCACTGCTCCCTCGACCCCTTTCGCAAATATCCATTATAAAAGGTGGGGGTGCCGATTATCAGAGTTGCTTTATGTTTATGCACCAGTTCACCGATTTTTTGCGATTCCAGTGGATTAGGATGATAGACTACTCCAATGTTGCTTAAAATTGGTAACCATAGAGTTCCGGTGAATCCCAGGGAATGGAAGAAAGGCAGGCAGCCAACGATACAATCCCGGGGGGTTAGCTGGATAATTTGCCGGATTCCCGAGATATTGGACAAAATATTGTGATGGGAGAGGACAATCCCCTTGGGTACTCCGGTACTGCCGCTGGAAAAAATGATGGTGGCAACTTGATGGGAGGAATGGGGGAGATAGCGAGATCTTTTCAACCACCATGCCGGCAGAAAAAGTGCCCTGAGAGATTCTTTTGTTTTGGTGAACCAATCAATCTCCTTCAGGCAATCCTCCAGAAATATCATCCCGGGACTCTCTTGAAACTTAAGTCTTTTAATAAAGAGCCGGGAGCTTAATGTCAGGGTAATTCCGTGATTTTTAGCCAGGGAAGTAACGGTTTCTTCCGGAAGAGTATAATTTAGATTAACCGGGATTTTTCCGGCCATCATTGTGGCGATATTAGCCAGGACTGCGGCAGTGGAAGAGGGAAGCAGAATTCCCACCCTGTCTCCATGGAATTTTTTCCTGATTAGACTTGCCAAAACAAGAGAACTGATCAGAGATCTGCCATAAGAGAAAGATTTTCCGGAAGAGTCGGTCATATACTGCCTAAACCAGCGTTTTTTACTAATTTCAATGAACCGGGAAGGAAGGCTGGAGTTGTTTTCCTCTCTTTTTGAAAAGCTCATGGCCCCCAATTCAATGATTTTTTTCCGTATCACGTGGACGGGGGTATCAGGGGCAAGAGGGCTCCCAACGGAGATGGTTATCGGACGAATGATTTTTTCGGGGAGCTTAAAGAAGAACTTATTTTTCTTAAAGCTGAAAATACTTCCCCATACACCATCTAAGTGGACCGGTATAATGGGGGCAGAACTGTTTTTAGCAATTTTTTCCAAACCCTTTTTGAAGGGGAGGAGGTTGGATGTCCGGCTGATGGATCCCTCAGCAAAGATGCAAACCAGATGGCCTTTTGCAAGCTCCCTTTGCGCCCGTTTCAAGGATCTCAGCAGTTCTTTGGGTCCCTGATCTTCGGAAATGGGGATGGCCTTAAAGAGCTTAAAAAACCATTGCAACCCTTTTATTTCGTAATATTTTCTGAACATTACGAATCGAACCATACGGGGTATGCCGGTTCCCAGCAGAAAAGGGTCAAGGTAAGAAATATGGTTGCAGATTAGTAACGCTCCCCCTTTATTGGGAATGTTGTTTTCACCGCTTAATTCAATGCGATAAAAGATACGGATAAGAAACCGAAGACTGAAACGGAGGACTGAGAAGAGAAGGATGGTTGATAAAAAGGCAGTCATCCCAAAGGCAAGAATGGCGAGGAATAAAAAGATCCGTGCAGGAGAAAAATCCATGATAACGTTTAACAGGTATAGAACAAGCGATGCCCCGAGAACCCCGGTGCAGGTGAGAATATTAGCGGTGGCTATTGTTTGGCCCCTGGCTTTCCCGGGGCTTCTTTGCTGAATAAAGGTATTGAGGGGAACAATAAACAAACCTCCGGATAACCCAAGTAAAATGAGATCAGTCCCCGTTCTGACCAACGAGGGATGGTCGAAGGAAAGATCAAAAACGAATAACCCAATACCCAGTGACCCAAGGGGAACCAGGCCGAGTTCGATTTTGTCCCCGGAAAGTTTGCCCGCCAATAAACTGCCGGTCCCTATCCCCAAAGCCAGGAGCAAACAGAGGAGGCTGGTTTGGGCGTCATTTATACCCATCAATATTTTGCCGTAAAGGATAATATTAAGTTGTATTATCGCCCCCATAAACCAGAAGAATATGACCGCCAGAATAGCTAATCCCAAGAGTCGATCTCCGACGATTCTCCTTAGATTTTCAAGGGCGGTTTTCAAGGGATTCAGCTCAAATTTACGATCGGGGTTGGCGGGAACCACGTCATCAATGGAATAGCTGGCTTTGACCCCAACCAGACCCAGAATAATGAAGATGCCGGCAACCAGAGACAGATGATCATAAAATAGATAAAGAAAGATGCCGGAGCTCCCTGTCCCAATAATGATTGCCAAAAATGTGGTCATTTCAATCAAGCCGTTAGCGGAGGAAAGATCTTTTTCCGTCATCAACTCGGGGAGTATTCCGTACTTGGCAGGACTATAAAATGTGCTCTGGAGTCCCATACAAAAGAGGCAAAATAGAATAAACCAAATATTCATGGTGATAAACCCGATTAAGCCAAGGATCATCACCGCCACCTCCAGCACTTTGGTAATAATCAGGACCGATTTTTTGCTGTACCTGTCAGCCATAACACCGGCATAAGGAGAAAAAAGGATGAAGGGAATTATAAACAGGGCGCTGGCCGAAGATAAATAACTTCCCGCTTCAGATTCCTTTCCCGCCAAATTCACCAGCAGAAGGGAGGCCAGTATCCGATAGGCGTTATCGATATATGCCCCTAGAAACTGGGCGATCAGGAGAGAACGGAACCCTCGTTTTTGGATAAGATTTTTATATTTTCCCATTTCATCCTTCTAAAAAAAAATTTGCTTCTAACGTCGGGGCTGAGCGGCGGACCTACGGCTTTACTTGAAAAACCCAATGACTTTCTCCCGTCCGCTCCAGCCCTTTGTTAGGCTAAGCCGTCGGTATTATAGGAAAAACAGTTTGCAGAAAGGTCACAATATGACGCGTGACGAGCTCTGTCACACTTTCTGTCAAGAATGAAGACCATGACCCGATGCCTTCTGTGAGGTTAACGGGGTTCCCCACAGGACAAATAAACCTATTCAAGAGCCCCAGGGATCTCTTCCTTCCTCTTTGGTGCAGGGTTAGACACATTTTTACTTGGATGCAAAAGGTTTGAAAAAATCCTTTGCCGCTTGAATTTCTTCTTCCATTTTGTTGAAGCCGTCCTCTGTAACTTTATATTCTCCCTGACCTAAAAATTCAATATACCCTTTGTCCCTTAAATTTTGAATTGTTTTTTGTAATGTTTCTTCTGGGTGTGTTGGACGTTTTTTGTGTCCCAAGATCTTTGAAATCGTTATTGCTGAATCCATGTTATCGGAAGACATAAGTTGTGTTCTTGTAAAATGGGGATTATTTAGAACAAGAACTTTGTCTATCAGAATAAAGGCGATGGTTTCCCAATTGGAACTCGTAATTATTGCCTTTTGTGCCATGATTATTCCCTCCTTATTTTTTCAGCGCCTAACGACAAGATCAGCCGCCGCTAACCATGCGGGGCACTGAACTGTGGAATAGCACTCAACGATATGCGGGGCAAAGCATTCCAAAATTGACAGACGCGGTTAGCGGTCGGCTGAAACGACTGGTTCGCACTGCATGATGCCCCAAAAAACTGAACCAAAAATGCAAAAATGTAGGACCGCTTGCAAATATTGAAGATACCGCAAGCCTTTGGCAGAATTCTATCATAATTGATGACTTGATTCAAAAATGTGATCTTGGCATCTCTTC
>DAOWNY010000165.1 GCA_030642325.1 Deltaproteobacteria bacterium | reverse complement strand
TCCGGAAAAAATGTGGGGGCTGGTTGCCGGTTATGAACTTTTTGAAAATGTGGGGCTGGGAGTGGAATTTCTCCATAACGAATGGGAAAACGATGATGAGGAGGATCTCATAACCACACAACTGGCCATCGAGTTTTGAGATTTTAGAATAATACTAAGTTGCATCCAAATAGTAACCAAGCATAGTCTTCAACCGTCCATTGCATTGAAAGCAACTTAGTATAAATACTCATCTTCTGGGGGATGATAAAAGCCATTTCCCAGGCTGAATTAAAATAGGAGATTGAAATTATGAAAATTTATGTTTGATTATTGTAATGGCAACTTTGTTTCTGACATAGGCGGTTTTTTCTTTTGCCATGGAGGATAAAAAGGATAAAAAAAGTGATTGTTCTTGCTTGTTGCGGCACAAGTTACCCATCGGTGCTAAAGGCGATTACCAATATTCAAGACCAGGTACAAAAAGCCTTCTCCAAAGCCAGGATCAAGCTGGCGTTTACTTCCAATATTATCCGAAAGATCTGGCATGAAAGGCAAAATGATCAGGATTTTATTAACAACAAAGATGTTCCCATGCACCGGCGCCTACATTGAGCTTCAGGAAGAGATGAGAAAGATGTGCCCTAATACTCCGGTATTTATTGGCACCGTGGAAGGGTTTCCCTCCTTTGGTGATGTGTTGTCCGGGCTTAAACACGCCGGGATAAAAAAAGTAATGCTCAAGCCTCTCATGATCGTGCCGGTGACCATGCAACAAATGACATGGCCGGGGATGAAGAAGATTCCTGGAAAAACACCCTTCTGTCAAAGGGTGTTTCTGTAAAAACGGTGCTTTGAGGGGGTTGGGGGAAAACAGCGAATTTGCCTGTATTTTTGCAGGAAATATTAGAGACGCCGCTAAAGACTTTGGAATAGATCTGTACTAATAAGATGGTCGAAAATGAATAATTATTCAAGGTTTGGGTTTTCCTGGAAAGCCCAAACCGATTTTCTTGTTTTAATATTATTTGTCGCTCGGTAACAAACAAAATTCCCCTTTCCCAAAAAAACAGGTTTACTTTGAGGCCATCCACGATCGGATGAAGACCTTTTCTCCCTCCTCCATCGCCATGTTTGTCTTAAAAAGCGCGGGAGGTATTAATGTTAATGTGGCGGCCTATGCTGTTACTGCCAGGAGAAGCAATATCGCTGATTATGGAAAGGAGCGGATTTTATCCCATGCCGAAATAATCTATTTATATCTTGCCCAGAAAGGACCCATGAACCAGGCAGACATAAACCTTATTATAAAGGAACCGGGGTTTGGAGCCATCAAGGCAATACAAGAGAAGAAAGTTTATCTTATCAACGAAAAAATTGTCTCTCGCCCTACCTTGAGACTCCTTGACGGGATCCGCGCAATCAGGAAGATATTGTACCCCGAGCTATATAAAAATTAAGCAAAAACCTGGTAATAAACCAATACTCCGGAAAGAGGGGAATGCCCAAAAATAAACTCCGTAAAGGATATACCACCGGAGCCTGTGCGGCAGCAGCGGCCAAGGCGGCGGCAGTTTCTCTGCTTACGCAGGAGAAGGTGAAGAAAGTTTTAATAACGCTACCTTCCGGCGAAAGGCCGGCCTTTGATGTTGCAAAATGTCGGCTGGGACGTGATAGAGCTACCTGCAGCGTGATCAAAGATGCGGGGGATGATCCGGATATAACCAACCGGGCGATAATTACGGCGGAGATAAATGGACGGCGGTGGGAACTTGGGAGCGATAAGAGGGGAAACATCGAGGAAGCCGGAATAATCATCCGGGGCGGTAAGGGAGTGGGAATCGTTACCAAACCTGGTTTGGCGGTAGCGGTGGGGGAAGCGGCGATCAACCCGGTTCCTTTAAAAATGATTCGGGAGTCGGTTTTAGAGGCATTGAATTTTTTTTCCGATCGGCACGCTACCTTTGAGGGTCCCTTAACCGTTACTATTTCTATTCCCAACGGTCAAAAACTGGCAAAGAAGACCTTAAATCCCCGGCTGGGGATCAAAGGGGGTATCTCCGTTCTGGGGACCACCGGGGTGGTTATACCGGTTTCAATGGAGGCCTTCCGGGAGGCCATTTGCTGTGCTCTTGATGTGGCATGCGCCATGGGCCGCCGGGAGATAGTTTTATGCCCGGGCCGAAGCAGCGAAAAATATGGACGAATTATCCTGCCTTTTTCCGAGGAGGCCTTTGTCTTAACCGGAGATCATCTGGGATTTGCCCTGAAAGAGTGCTTAAAAAGAGGAGTTTTAAAGGTGATTTTGTTGGGCCAGCTTGGCAAGTTATCCAAGATTGCCGAAGGAAAATTCCAGACCCATTATAAAAAGGCGAAAATAAATTTGAATTTTATTCAAAATTTGGCCGAAGAGCTGAATCCGGCGGCAATTATCATCAAGGAAATAAAGGAGGCTCCCACTGCCAGAGCAATAACTTCAGTGATCATCCGGCATAACCTGAAAAATTTATCCCGCCTGATTTGTTTAAAAATAAAAGAAAGCTGCCGGAGTTTGCTGGAAGAGAAGCTGGAGGTGGAGTCTGTTTTGATCTCCTACGAAGGTGAAGTTCTGGGAAGGAGCGATTGATTATTTTTAATGTCCTTTACGAATCGATTTGTATTTGAGGAACTATTTACACCAAAGGATGAGATATGAAGAAAGAAGAAAAGGTGTTTGTTTATTTTGTAGGGGCGGGGCCGGGGGATCCCGGGCTTTTGACCATAAAGGGAAAAGAGATGATAGAAAAGGCAGAGGTGATCATTTATGCCGGTTCTTTGGTGAATGATAAAATTCTTTGCTTTGCCCGGAAGGACGCAAAGCTACATGACAGCGCCGGGATGAATCTGGAAGAGATTATGAAAATAATGCTTGGGGCGGTTGCTCAAAAAAAGATGGTGGTTCGCCTTCACAGCGGGGACCCGGGTATCTACGGTTCCATCGGCGAACAGATTTTTATCCTGGAAGAAAAAGGGATTCCCTGCCGGGTTGTTCCCGGAGTAAGTTCTGCCCTGGCCGGCGCCGCTGTCTTAAAAAAAGAGTTGACCAATCCCGGGTTGTCCCAGACAGTGATTTTTACCCGGTTGGAAGGAAGAACACCTGTGCCGGCGAAAGAGAAGCTTTCCCTGCTGGCCGGGTATGGGGCCACCATGTGTATATTTTTAAGTGTGGGGATGCTAAGCGAGGTGGTAACTGAATTATCCAAAGGGTATCTTTCCGAAACCCCGGTGATAGTGATAGAAAAGGTAAGTCTTCCGGAAGAAAGGATCATCCGGGGCAATTTGGAAAATATCGTATCCCTGGTCAAAAAAGCGGGAATTACCAAAACCGCCCTGATCATGGTGGGTGAGGTGTTTGGCGAGGAACCATGCAGAGAACAGACAAAATCCAAATTATATGACAAGGAATTTTCTCATGGTTTCAGGAAAGGGGGAAGTGCTTCATGAAAAACATTTCCCTCCCGGTTAATTTAAGGATCTCAGGAAAAAAATGCCTGATGGCAGGAGGCGGGCGGGTGGCGGAAAGAAAGGCGGGAGCGGTTCTTGCCGCCGGGCCTGAGATTTGCCTGGTTGCACCTGAAATAACCCCCCTTCTATCCCGACTGGTTAAGGAGGGAAAGATCCGGCATCATCCCAGGGTCTACGAGAAGGGAGATTTGAAGGGAGTTTTTTTAGTGATAGCGGCTACCGACAATCCCAAATTAAACCAGGGGATTGCCATGGATGCGGCTAAACAGGGGATACTGGTTAACGTAGCCAACCCCTCCCGGTTCAGCACCTTTACTCTGCCGGTTTGTTTAAGGCGCGGCGATTTATCCATTGCCATTGCCACCGAGGGCAAAAATCCCCTTTTAGCCGATAGAATCAAACAGGAACTAAAGATTACCGTTGTGCCTGAATATGAAAAATTGCTGGATCTTTTGGCAAAGCCCCGCCTTATCATTCTTTCCAGGGTGAAGGAAGAAAAGCGAAAAGAGATCCTCACCGCTTTGTTGGATTTGCCGCTGCTTTCTCTCTTAAGGAAAAACAAGGAAAAAGAGGCTGAAGTTTTAATCGCCCGTTTCCTTAAACAGATGACCGAGGAGAATAGTTCAAATGAATAAGGGAAAGGTTTATTTAGTGGGGGCCGGACCCGGGGCAGTTGATTTAATCACCGTAAAGGGGCTAAAGTGTATTCAATCGGCCGAAGTGATCGTTTATGATCGTTTGATCAATAAAAACTTATTGGACTATGCCGGTCCGAAGACGGAGAAAATATATGTAGGAAAATCAGCAGGGAGGCATACCCTGGTTCAGGAAAAAATCAATGAACTTCTGGCGGAAAGGACTTCCCGGGGAAAAAAAGTGGTGAGGCTGAAAGGAGGAGACCCTTTTCTTTTTGGCAGAGGCGGGGAAGAACTGGCGTATCTTGCGGAAAAAGGGATCGGTTTTGAAGTGATTCCTGGTATCAGTTCTTTGGTGGCGGCCGCTGCTTATGCGGG
>DAOWNY010000018.1 GCA_030642325.1 Deltaproteobacteria bacterium | reverse complement strand
TATTTCTCAGGACTCTTTTATTGTCATTGCTCCTATTGCCTGGAGCCGGTCGGATCGCTTATGGCAAAAAATAACTTTCTCCTTCTTATCCTCATGACCTCAATCCTCATGGGAGGGCTATGCAATGATGGTTTTGCAGCGATGGGATGTTCTTTGAGGGATCCGGACCGGGACGTGAAAAGAATTTTTTCCCGTTCGACCGGATACAAAACCAGATTCATCACCATTTTGGAACGAGGGGGCAGAAGGCTGCAAAAAAAAATTGAAGAAAAACTGGGGGATCGCTTAGAACCGATATATGAAACCATTGATGTTCCTTATGCCTTTTACACCGTTCTGCAGGGAAAAAAGACAATGGGATATATCCACGGTGTGAATCAAAAGGGAGAATTCGGAGGATTGCAGCTTATCCTGGCCACTGATCCGTCCGGAACAATACTCAGCTTTTATTACCAGAAAATAAGCAGTCCGGAAAGCAAAAAATTCAGGGATCCGGCATTTACCGATCAATTCAAGGGACTAACCCTGGCTGATTTCTCTCACTATAACCCGGTGGATCGTACTGTGTCGGACATCCTGACTCCCCTTGCCGGGATTAAAAATCCCGGCAAGAGAAATGATGTGGATTTTCAGGCTACCTTACGAGGGCTCAAAAAAAATTTGATTATCTTTGAAAAACTGATGAGAAGCAACCTCTATGGTAAGGTTCAAAAGAAATCTGAAAAAATTGAGAAAAAATGAATCAGGGCAAAATCATCTTGGGATCATTCCTCATTTTAACGGCTCTTTTTGTGATCCTTTACGGTATCAGTGAAATTAGCCATCATCAGAAAATGATCGGTGTGGTTGCCGGAAAAGCGGTCATTCAAAGCACCGGGATTTCAACCCTGGCAATCAATTCTCCCGGCCTGGCGGCCAGGAATATCCACGCTGGTTGGGGTATATATTCTATTTTAAGTGATATCCCCGGCGGTTATTCCTGTTTTTCCGACGACGAGAAACTGGATCCCCCCCCAGGTTTAAATGAGACCATATACCAAATTGAGATCAGGCGGGTAGATAGATGAATCTTAGAAAACATACCGGCATCTTTGCCATGGCCGGAGAAAATCTCCGAATCAATAAGCTGAAAACCATCTCTCTTTTTATCCCTCTTTTTTTGGCAATGGGGATCTACGGAGCGATGAACTTTGCGGGCCAAGGCTTTCTTCGTGACGCCCAAATGTCCCTCTCTTTATTGCCGGATATCATAGTGCAAAATTTGTCGGGGGGACGAATGGGCATGATTTCTTTGACATGCCGGCAGAAAATCAGCAAAATTGAAGGTGTGAAACTGGCAGTCCTCAGGGCCTGGGGCTACCTGCCCCTTACTCTTTATACCCGGGGACTGGAAAGAGGGGAAGATGTAGTTTATACCTTCATGGGAATCGATATCGCCCGGATGCCCATCGCCCCGGAGATAGGTTTGTCTCTCACCGCAGGAAGGTTCCTGAGAAAAGGAGATCGGGGAAAAATTGTGGTGGGCAAAGGATTTTCTCGTCCCTTTGCGGCCCACGTGGGAGATCGGTTTACACTTAAAAATCCCTGGGGCCGGAAAGATGAATTTGAGATCATTGGGATATTTTCCACTGAAGTGGCCATATATACCGCCGGTCTTATCCTTGCAACCAAGGATGATGTCAGCTCCTTTTTTGGATACGGCCGGGAATATGCCACCGATTTATGCGTTTTTCTTGATCGTCCCGGCTCTGCTTCCAGGGTCGCCCTGAAAATTTCCCAGGAAATGCCAAACTTACGAGCACTCACCAGGGACTCTCTTTCGGCCATCAATGAACAGGTCTTCGGAAGAAAATCGGGAATTTTTCAAATCCTCTGGATGATACTCCTTTTTACCGCCCTGCTAATTGCCTGTGCCCAAGCATCAAATATTACCACTGACCTCAAAAAAGAAATGGGAATTCTTAGGGCTCTGGGGTGGGGGGTCCTGGAAATAATTGAGCTTAAATCCTGGGAAAGTCTGATCATCGGGCTTATTGCCACCCTGCTTGGGATGGTGGCCGCCTTGGGATATCTACTTTTCGGAGCCCCGGGAATTAAAAATTATTTTCTCGGATGGTCTCACATCTATCCTGAATTTTCCGTCCCTTTTCAGGTAGATTTTTCTACTGTCATGCTTATGTTGGTAATCGGCATCTTCCCCCTGCTGACAGCCACCATATTTCCCTGCTGGATCATGGGGACCATCGAGCCGGATGAGGCCATTCGGATATGATGAAAATGGAAGTTCTCATTGAAGCAAAAGGGTTGAGCAAAATTTATCGCCGGGGAAGGGAAAATATTCAGGCCCTGGAGGGAATAGATCTCAGCATTATTAAGGGAGAATTTGTCGCAATTGTGGGGCCTTCCGGCTCAGGTAAAACTACCCTTTTAAATCTGCTGGGCTGCCTGGATAGCGCTTCTTTGGGAAGTTTGCGAATAAACGATATAGAGATAACCGGCCTCAAAGAATCTAATCTGGTCAAACTCCGCCGGGAATATATGGGGTTTGTCTTCCAGCAATTTTTTCTCCTCCCCACTTTAACCGTTCGGGAAAATATTGAATTACCCCTCTTATTCAGCAAGAAAAAAATTGACAATTCAAGAATAGAATCTATTTTAAAAAAAATAGGTTTAAAAGAGAGGGTTCATCACTTACCCTCCCAGCTGAGCGGGGGAGAAATGCAAAGGGTGGCCATTGGCCGGGCATTGATCAACGAACCCCGAATAATTTTTGCCGATGAACCAACCGGAAATCTCGACTTTGCCACCGGCAAAAAAATTTTTCATCTCTTTCACGAACTTAGCCGGCAGGAGGGGATCACGGTGGTACTGGTCACCCACAACCTTAAGCTGGCCGACATGACAAACAGGGTAATCCGTCTTGTTGATGGCAGAATCTCTCATGATCATCAGCAAGATAAGGCCCGCAATCCTCCGAATTTTCTTCCCGAAACATGGGGGACAATAAAAACAGAAGGCCTGGAAAAAAGCTATCGATGGAAAAAATCGGCGATAAAAATCATCTCTGACGTCTCTTTCGCCATTAAACCAGGTGAAAGCCTTTTAATTGAGGGGGCTTCCGGCTCAGGTAAAACCACTCTGTTAAACCTCATCGGAACCCTCACCCGACCGTCCCGGGGCAAAATCCGGATTGATGGAACAGATATCTCTCACCTTCCCGACCACTTTCTGACCCCCCTGAGAAGAGATAAAATCGGTTTCATCTTTCAGCAGTTTAACCTCCTTTCCGGGTTTACGGTAGCACAAAATGTTATGATTCCTCTCATTCCCCTGGGATTGAGAGAAAAAGAACGGAAAAAAAGAGTCTTCGAAATTTTGGAAAAACTGGGGCTGGAAGAAAAAATCGACTTAATGGTAAACGAAATAAGTGGGGGTGAGCAGCAAAGAGTGGCTATTGCCCGTGCCCTCATCAATCATCCCGAAATAATCCTGGCCGATGAACCCACCTCCAATTTGGACCGAAAGAACGCCCTGGTGGTCTTAGAAATCCTCCGGGAACTAAAAGAAGCGGGTAAAACCATTGTAATCGCTTCCCACGACCCCCTCGTCCGGGGAGAAAAATGGATCGACCAAACCATTATCCTATAAATTTCTGAGCAATTATGATTATTAACAAATTCATAATCACCTACCTGCTCCTTTCTTTTGTTTCTCTTGTGCTCAGTTTGGGGGCAGTCGTCACCGGGGTGAGAACAAGAAAAATATGGGGAGCAGTCCGGCTGGGAAATGATCAGGACGAACTGGAAAAAAATGTCTATTTGATTATTTCTCTGGTTGGATTAGGCTTTCTCATTAGGTTGATTCTGGTTCCCCTATGGTTTTTTACCCTCCAAAGCATGATTCCATCCGTGCCCGGTGCCATGTGTCTTTTTGGGGTCCACCAAATCGGAAGCCCGCTTGCCTGGATAGCTACCGGTTTCAAGATTTTTCTTCCCTTCGCCTACGGATTCTGGCTTGTGTTAAACCATCTGGACAGAAAAATAATAAGCCAACCCTTTATGAAGGCCAAGCTTATTGCTCTCTTCCCCCTTGGGTTAATAATGCTGACCGATGCCCTCCTCGACTTAAATTTTCTTTTTACCGTGCCTCCCCGGCAGGTCTCCTGCTGCACTTCCTTTTTTGATCTTCCCACCGACGCCATTCCTCAAATTTTTACTCACTCCTCCTGGGTGTGGGTTAGGACCTGGTATCTTTTGACTCTTGTGATTGGGGGAGAAGCGGGCTTGCTTGTTTTTCTTAAAAAAAAGGGGCTGACCGGACGGGTAGCAACATTACTCGAATCCAGGATTTTCACCACGCTTGTTCTCTTCCCGATTGCGGTTGCCGGCATAATTATCTTTTTTTTGGCGCTCCATACAAAAATAAGCCCCCTCTTTCTTCATTTACCCTTCCATCATTGTATATTCTGCCTCTGGCAGGGAGTTTGGGATGCCCCTCTTTTTACTGTTTTGATCCTGTTTGGCTTCTGGGCATATTTAACTTACCTGGGAATAACTTTTTTAAAAAAATATGAAGAAATAAGGCAACAGATTGAAAATAGTATGATAAGTTTGCTAATATGGTCGGGGAGTTGCTTGCTTCTTGGTCTTATCATTGTTTCCATTCATCTTATCCTGGTTTGAGGGCTGAATGCTAAGGAAGAAAGAGTAGGGCCAACCAAATGATTTTTAAAAAAATAATCAGGGGGATCCCTGACCGAAAGAATAGTATCTTTCTTCTTTTAGTGGGGATGGTGCTGTTGTTTTGGGGGTGCAGCCAGGAAAAAACAGATGGGGAAGCTATCTCCACGGTAATCACCAAAGTGGGAACCAACCCCGTCTCCATAAAAATCGGAGAAATTTTCAGCAGGCCGGACCACTACACGGGCACCCTGGTAAAACTTGAGGGAAAAATAGTCTGGGAGTGCCCGGACGGCTGTGAGCTTCATTTGCAGGATAAGACCGGGGTTATTTTTGTTGCCCTCTATCCTTCGGGAATCTTTATCCCCCAAAAACTGGGAAGTACCGCTACGGTGGAGGGAAAGGTAGTAAGGGGACGGGGCAGGTTTATGATTGTGGGAAAAAAGATTGAGATTAAATGATGTTAAAATTTTTGTTCCTCGCCTATAAAAACCTGAAGCGAAGGCGAATCAGAACTATCCTTACCATACTGGCGGTAGCGACATCAATGGCCGCTCTGGTGAGCCTGCTGGGCTTCAACATCGGCTATCAAAGGGCACTTGCCAACGATGTTGAAAAGATGGGCTATCAAGTGCTGGTAACCGCCAAGGGTTGTCCTTACGAGGCGGCCACCATGATGCTCCAGGGGGGAGGGGGACTGCGGTATATCGGGGAGGACGTATTTACCCGGATCGCCCAAAATCCTCATGTGGATAAAATCACTCCCCAGTTGATCGAAGTAGTTACTGATCCCGATTTGCCGGGTGGAGTCGGTCTTCGCTATTTTCTCGGCATTGAAAAGACCAGCTTCAGTGAGCTCAGGCCCTGGATAAAATTTAAAGCAGGGGGGTGGTTTGATGGGGAAAATAGTGATGAGGCTATCATCGGTTACGAGGCAGCAGAACTGGAGCAGAGGTTGGTGGGAGATAAAATTTTTATCCCCGGTATCAATAAAATCCTGAAGGTGGTAGGCATTTTTGAGAGAATGGGTACCCAGGATGACGGGATAACCTTTCTGCCGATCAAGACCCTGCAACGAATCTTTCGCAGGGAAGGGAAAATAACCGGGATGGGGATCAGATTGAAAAATTTGGATCAGTATCCGGAATTTGAAGAAGAACTCTTTCGGGTTCCGGAAATACAGGTAATCAGTATGGCCCAGGTAAAAGGAACTATTCTCAACCTGATCGGACGTGCAAGAATTATGGTGATGTCAGTAGCGGTTATTGCCATCTTTATTGCGGTTATCGGGGTGATGAATGCGGTGCTGATGTCTGTCTTTGAACGCACCCGGGAGATAGGGGTGATGAAAGCGATTGGGGCTTCCCGGTTTCATATCTTCAAGCTGATCTGGCTTGAGACCATTCTTTATTGCACAGTGGGAGGGGCAGGCGGCATCACCATTGCAATTCTGGGTGGCAATTTCGTGGGCCGGCTGGCAAGGACGGTTTTACCCTATTCCCCCCGCGGCGACCTTGTTTTGATTACTCCCGGTCTGCTTTTAACCTGTTTTTTTGGAACAATTGCGATGGGTATTCTGGCGGGGATATATCCCGCCCTTCGGGCATCCGGCCAGAGGCCGATCGACGCCATAAATTCCATGGTGGGATAAACTCTCTTTTCGCTACCCCGGTCTTTACCCCTTTTATCTTAAGAATCTTTCTATATATACTCAGATTTCTTTATAGAATAAGTTCCTTTCAACATCATCCATTTTTTAAAAGCATAATTTTCAAGCCATTTTTTTGAATAAAATTAATATGTTATAAATTTAATGAATAACCCCCAAAAAGTGGCACAAAAATTGCTACTAGTTGCTTTTTAGAAAATACAGCAAAAAAAAGAGTTTATTTCAAAACATTCCCGGAGAAAGGAAAATAAAGAAGGAGGTAATAGAAATGACAGCACTGATGCCCTGGAGACCTCTTAGAGGGCTAACCCCCTTTGGAGGAGAAATTGATGATTTTTTCGAGCGGTTGTTCGTAGAGGAAATTTCCCCGGAACCTGCCGAAAAAAGATGGGTTCCCGCCCTGGATATCGCAGAGACCAAGGATGCAATAGCGATCAATGTGGAAATTCCCGGAATGGAGCCCAAGGATGTTGATATATCCCTAAATGGCGATACCTTGACCATAAAGGGAGAAAAAAAACAGGAAGAAGAATGGAAGAAAGAAAATTACTACTGGGCGGAAAGAAGCTATGGTAATTTTTCTCGATCAGTCAGGATTCCTGTTGAGGTGAAAAACGAAGGAATCAAGGCCAAATACAAAAACGGTACTCTGAGGATAACTCTTCCCAAAAAAGAAGAGGTAAAACCTAATGAGATCAAAGTTGAAATAGAATAAGATTTCCCTACTCCGGGAAATTTTGGCAGTATGATCAACCGGTCTCTTTAAGATTGATTATGACGATAATTTTATTATTTGGAAAAAAGTCATCGCCGGCACTATGACGGCAGGAAAATGAAGTAAGAATAAAATACCAAAGGCTTCCCGGAATTATTTCGGGGGGAAAATATAAAAGGAGATGGTAGAAATGGCAAAATCAGTTGGAATAGATTTAGGAACTACCAATTCGGTAGTAGCAGTAATGGAAGGGGGGAGCCCCACCGTAATCGTCAATGCCGAGGGGTCGCGCACTACCAATTCTGTTGTGGCTTTTACAAAGGAGGGAGAACGTTTAGCAGGCCAGATCGCCAAACGCCAGTCAGTGATCAACCCTGAAAACACCGTCTATTCTGCCAAGCGGTTCATCGGAAGAAAATACGGGGAAGTGGGTAGCGAAAGCAAGTTCGTATCCTATAAAGTGACAGAAGGAAAAGAAGGGGCTGTTAAGTTTGATATCCTGAATAAACGGTATGCCCCGGAAGAGATTTCCGCCCAGGTTTTGAAAAAACTTACCGATGATGCATCCAAATACCTGGGTGAGAAGGTAAAGGATGTGGTAATCACTGTGCCGGCCTACTTTAATGATGCTCAGAGGCAGGCCACCAAAGATGCGGGAACCATTGCCGGCCTCAATGTGCTTCGGATTATCAATGAACCCACCGCTGCTTCTTTGGCATACGGTCTGGATAAAAAAGGTAATGAGACAATATTGGTCTTCGATTTCGGAGGTGGCACATTTGATGTATCCATTTTGGAAGTAGGAGAAGGAATAATCGAAGTGAAGGCCACCAACGGAGATACCCACCTGGGGGGAGATGATCTGGATAAGAGGATCGTAGACTGGCTGGCCACCGAGTTTAAGAATAATTATGGTATTGATTTAAGGAAGGATCAACAGGCATTACAGAGGCTTTACGAAGCGGCGGAAAAGGCTAAATGCGAACTTTCCAGTACAGTGGAGACCACCATCAACCTTCCCTTTATCACCGCCGATGCTCAGGGTCCCAAGCATCTGGATATTAAGCTGACCCAGGCTAAGTTTGAGGATTTAACCAGAGATCTTATCAATCGCTTGGTCGATCCATTCAAAAAAGCGATGGATGATGCCAAGCTGAATGGGAATGGCATTGATGAAGTGATTCTGGTGGGTGGTTCCACCCGGATTCCGGCTGTCCAGAATCTGGTAAAAAAACTTACCGGAGGCAAAAAGCCCAACCAGACAGTAAATCCCGATGAAGTGGTAGCGGTGGGAGCGGCTATTCAGGCTGGGGTATTGGCTGGGGAGGTAAAGGACATTCTCCTCCTTGATGTCACTCCACTATCTCTGGGGATAGAAACTCTGGGGGAAGTGATGACCAGGATCATAGAACGGAATACCACCATTCCGGCCAAGCGGAGCCAGATTTTCTCTACTGCCGAGGACAATCAACCGGCCGTCGATATCCATATTCTTCAGGGGGAACGGGATATGGCCCGGGACAACCGTACGCTGGGTAATTTTAAACTGGAACAGATAACTCCCGGTCCCCGGGGCATGCCCCAGATCGAGGTTAGTTTCGACATTGATGCCAACGGTATTCTAAATGTCAGCGCCATTGATAAGGCCACCAACAAAGAACAGAAGATCACCATCAGCGATTCAACCTCTTTGGACAAAGAAGAGATTGACCGGATGATAAAAAATGCCGAGGCCCATGCAGAAGAAGACCGGATCAAAAAAGAGAAGGCCGAAGCCGGAAATCAGGCGGACAGCCTCTCCTACCAGGTAGAAAAACAGCTTGCAGATCTGGGTGAGAAGGTTCCTTCCCACGAAAAGACCCGTTGCGAACAGCTCATCTCCGACATACGCCAGGCGATCAAAGACGATGCGGATGCCGAAAAATTGAAAAGTTTAACCAGCGATCTTCAACAAGCCGCCCACGGTCTCAGTGCTGCCGCCTATCAACAGGCAACCGGGAGCGCTTCCACGGACGGGCCTCAAGAAACGTCCGGTGATGATGAAGTAGTAGATGCAGAATTTACCGAGAAGTAGAAATGTGAAGCTCCGCCCTGTTAGAGTGGCAGCCTGTCGGCAATGGGCATTATAAGCACCTGCTGTTGCCAATGACATTGAGTCCATAGGAAAAAAGTTTGATCCCCGTTTTCATGAGGCAGCGGGCGCCATAGAATCAGATGATTTTTCTTCCGGGATTATCGCCATGGAAATGAAAAGGGGTTACCTGACGGGAGATGAGCTTCTGAGGCCCTCCCGGGTTATGGTAGTAAAATAGCAACTAATTCGAATAAAAGAGGAAGTGGTAATGAAGTTCAGGGATTACTATGAAATATTGGGAATTGCTCGGAATGCTTCCGAAAAAGAGATAAAAACCGCCTTTAGAAGGCTGGCCCGTAAATACCATCCTGATCTTCATACCGGTGAAGAGAAGAAAAAAGCGGAAGAGAAGTTCAAGGAGTTGAATGAGGCCAACGAAGTTCTAAGTGATCCGGAAAAACGAAAAAAGTATGACCAGTTAGGTGCTGACTGGCAACAGGGAATGGATTTTACTCCTCCCCCGGGATACGGTGAAGTCCATTTTGATGACCGCAACATGGGAGGATTTAGCGATTTCTTTCAAACTATATTCGGGGGAATGGGGGGTGGCTTCCGTTCCCAGAGAACCCGGCCTACCTGGCCGCAGCCGGGAAATGACATTGAGGCGGATATTCAACTAACACTGGAAGAGGCCTACCAAGGAGGAAAAAGGGTTATCCGTTTGAGTTCCTCTGAAGTCTGCTCTTCTTGTCTGGGAACCGGCATGAAGGGAAAAAATCTCTGTCCTTCTTGTGGCGGCCAGGGGTTTATGGTAAAACCTAAAGAAATTGAGGTCCGCATTCCTCCCGGGGCCAGAGAAGGTTCCCGTCTCCGGTTAAAGGGTCAGGGAGAATCGGGATTGAGAGGAGGCCAAAGTGGTTCTCTGTTTTTGAGGATCAGGATCGTTCCCCACCCGGTCTTTTCTTTGTCAGGGAATGATATCACAATAGAAACGCCGGTTTATCCCTGGGAAGCGGCCATTGGAACAAAAATTGACGTCCCCACCCTGGACAAAGAAGTTACCGTAAAGATCCCTCCGGAAAGTCAGGAAGGCCAAAAACTTCGTCTCAAGGGAAAGGGTTTTCCCGGAAAAGGAGGAGGTCGGGGCGATCAATATATTAAACTCAAAATCATAAATCCTTCCAAAATTGATAAAAAAGAGAGGCGATTATTCGAGCAGATGGCCAAAATCCACCATGACGATCCACGAAAAAGCTTATTTTCCGGGAGAAGATGATGAATAAGAAGAAATATATGCTTACTCTTTACTCAGAAACCAGGACGTTCTCATTCAAAAAAAACTTAACCCTGGAAGAATTTTCCCTGGAGACGGGGATTCACTCCTCAATTATCGAAGGATACGTGAATCTGGGGATTCTCAGCCCGACGAAGTCCGAAGGAAACCTTCCATTTTTCGACGAAGAGGCCATCTATTGTCTCCATCGCATTCAGCGGTTAAGAAGGCATCTGGGGGTAAACCTGATTGGAGCGGGGATCATTTCCGATCTCATGGACGAGATTGAACAGTTAAAGGGAGAGATAAGAAGGCTTAAAGGGAGATAAAAATTACCAAATAAATCTTGGCGCCTTCGGGAGACTCACATTGGATAAAAAATATCAAAATTTAATCGGTTTCATATAAATAAGTGAGGGACAATTTCCCTGTTTATATGACTAATACAATACAGTTAAGTCCAATATTATACAGTTTGAATTTTGCTGAAACAAGAGTATATTATCTATTTATTTTTCTTACTTGCGTCTAATTTTAGACAGATACCCCGTCCTTCCCAGCAATTACTTGCCTGTCGAACCATCTTCAGATGGATTCTTATAATGTAACTACTCGGATCACGAAAAATAGCCTTAACATATTGATATAATTCCGAATTACTATATTTTATAAATTTTAGCACTAAAAAATATAATTCACATACTATCAAAGACTTAGAGCTTTCTGCAAGGAAGACCTTACAAATGATTCTTCAAAAATACCTTTCATTTCAATAAATTAGTATGTATGAGTAGTTACCTTATAATTACCTTTAAACAGGTCATTAAAGATCTTTGGGTTTCAGGGCTTTGTTTTTAAAAAGACTGGCACTGAGTTTGCAATATTTAAATTGACCCACTGCCTTAGAAAATCTCGATATACGGGAAAGAGATTAATCAGAAGAAAGGTCCAGGATTATGTTGTGGAAATGTAATAACTGCCGGCACACCCTTGAGACGAAAACTCCACCGGAAAGATGTCCCTCTTGCCGGGAGGGCTGTGTCTTTGTAGATACTACTTGCTACACTCCGGATGGTGGTGGGCCGGGGAACATTGATCGGGACATTTTTTCAAAAAAAGGAGGATGAATTATGGAACTTAAAGGAAGTAAGACCGAAAAGAATTTAATAGCCGCCTTTGCCGGCGAATCTCAGGCGAGAAACCGTTACACCTATTTTGCTTCCAAGGCAAAGAAAGAAGGGTATGAGCAGATTGCTGCCATCTTTCTGGAGACTGCCGACAATGAAAAGGAACATGCAAAGAGGGAATTTAAATTCCTTGAAGGCGGAGAAGTGGAAATCACCGGTAGTTTTCCGGCCGGGGTGATCGGCGATACCGCCTCAAACCTGAAAGCGTCGGCAGGGGGGGAGAATTACGAATGGACCAGTATGTATCCGGAATTTGCCGGTGTGGCCAAAGAAGAAGGATTCAGTGAAATTGCCGCCGTATTTAAGGCCATAGGTGATGCGGAAGAACAGCACGAAAAAAGGTACCTTGCCCTCCTCAAGAACCTGGAAGATGGAAAGGTATTTAAAAAAGATACGGTTGTAAAATGGAAATGCCGCAATTGCGGCTATATCCACGAAGACGCCGAAGCCCCGGACAAGTGCCCCGCCTGTGCCCATAACAAGGCTCATTTTGAAGTACTGGAAAAAAACTATTAAAAAGTTACAAAGGAGGTGATAGCCATGAAAAAATTTATGATTCCCCGCTTTGTTCACACTGCAGCGAAGGCTGCTGAATGTGGTCCCGGGTAAGACCGTAAAAGACCCATTAATTAAAAAAATAGTAACTCTTGCCTGGACAGCTAAGAAAAATCAAAGAGTTTAGGATTTTTGTGCAACCACGGTTCATTCATGCTTGAACCAAAAATCGTCGAAGATGCTTTATATGCTTCAACCTGCAGCATCTATAATTATAACATAACGTATTCGTTCACGGTTCTTAAGCTCACGATTTTTTCAATGAAATAAATTTTATAACGATAAAAAACATGCTTGATATCGGTTCCAATTCCGGAATCAGGACCCTTAGTTCTTTTAAATTGTTCAAGGCATATAAATCTTCAAAAAAAACTCATACTTACATCTTAGATCCTAAGTTTTTACCAATAGTTAACTGTGAACTGTGAACGGATACAAAATAACTTAAGGAGGATTATTTTGGCCGTATGGAAATGCAGCAAATGTGATTATGAGAAGGAAGCCCGATGTAAACCCAAAAAATGCCCTGAATGTGAGAATAAGGAAGGTTTTCAGAAAAAAGAATTGAAGAAGAAGTAGAAATTACATAGATACTTTTAATGGAGTAAATTACTATGAAAAAATGTTCTGTAGTTTTTGCTGCCGTGATTGCTGTGTTATTCATGGCAGCTACTGCTTCCTTTGCAAAAGAGGAAGTCTGTGTAAAGTGTCACCGGGCAGTTACTCCCTTGTTGGTCAAGGACTGGCAGGCAAGTATGCATAGTGAAAACGAGGTCAGCTGTTCTAATTGTCATGGATCTGATCACAAAAATAAAAAGAATGCCAATCTTGCCAAGATGCCCGATGAGGCCATCTGTGCCGAATGTCATGAGGACCAGTTCAACCAGTTTGCCAAGGGGAAGCACAATCTCGGCTGGACAGCTCTGAACGCTTTACCTGTTACCCATCTGGAGCCGGACGAACTGATGGAGGGCGGCAAAGGCTGCGGCGGATGCCATAATATGGGTATCAAGTCCGAGGCCCAGAAAAAAGAGTTGCAGGATAAAGGTTATACCTATCGAACCAACTCCTGCGACGAATGCCACACCCGCCATACCTTCTCCAAAAAGGAAGCCCAGGATCCCAAAGCATGTCAGCTTTGTCATATGGGGTTTGATCATCCCCAGTGGGAGATGTACGAAAGCTCCAAGCACGGGGAAAGGTATCAGATGAAAGAGATGGGAAGGCTCCCCAAAGATGCGGCTGCTCCCACTTGCCAGTTCTGTCATCTCCCCAGCGGCACCCATACCAACAAGGTAGCCTGGGGATTTCTGGCAGTGAAACTTCCTTTGCCCGAGGATAAACAGTGGGCGGCAGATCAGACTACTATCCTCAAGGCATTGGGTGTCCTGGATCCGGATGGAAAACCCACCGCTCGCCTGGATGTCGTTAAGGCCGGGGATTTGGCCCGACTAACCGCCGAAGAATGGAATGTCGAACGGGAAAAGATGGTCAAAACCTGCAAGAAATGCCATTCAGAGAGGTATGCCCGCACCGAGCTTGAAAAGGGCGATCAGATGATCAAAAAGGCAGACCGTTTAATGGCTGAAGCCATTAACGTGGTAGCCGACCTTTACAAGGACAACACCTTAAAGAAACCTGAGCATTACGCCTATGCCTATCCCGACTTCCTGCACTTTTATCAAACCGGGGGCTCTCACATCGAACAGGTGTTATTCAAGATGTACATGAAACATCGAATGAGAACATACCAGGGAGTTTTCCATGCCAATCCGGATTATTCCTACTGGTACGGATGGGCGCCAATGACCAAGGATCTGGATAAAATCAAAGAGATGGCGGAAACTCTAAGATGTAAGACCAAAACATGTAAGACTAAAAAATAACTAATCAGTAAGGGCACAGCTTACGCTGTGCCCTTACAAGAAAGAAGGTGAATAAGATGGAGGAAGAAGTAAAAATCTATACCACTCCCACTTGACCCCACTGCACTACTGCGAAAGAGTTTCTTTCCAAAAAAGGCATTAAATTTACTGCCTATGAC
>DAOWNY010000201.1 GCA_030642325.1 Deltaproteobacteria bacterium | reverse complement strand
CTTGCATCACGCTCGGAAGACCAGGACCCGATTGATCTGGCCATTCTCAAGGGAACGGATGATTTCTCACCGGAAGGAGCAATAAAAAAATACAAAATTATCTCATATACGCCCTTTGACCCGGTGGGCAAAAGGACTGAAGCCGTTATCAAGGACGATCAGGAAAAGGCCTTTAAGGTTTCCAAAGGAGCGCCCCAGGTTATTCTTGCCTTGCTGGATAACCCGGATAAAATTTCATCAAAGATCAACTTGGAGGTGGACAGGCTGGCTGAAAAGGGTTACCGGACACTCGGTGTGGCAAAAACCGATGAAACAGGAAAATGGACATTTGCCGGTCTGATTCCCCTGTTTGATCCTCCGAGGGATGACTCTGCCGCTACCATAAAAACGGCAAGGGAAATGGGGATAAAAATGAAGATGGTGACCGGCGATCATGTGGCCATTGCGAGGACGATTTCCGGAGATCTCGACCTTGGACCCAATATTGTGCCGGCCAGTTCTTTTCTGGAGCATAAAGACCGAAAGGCATTAAAGATTGTTGAGGAGGCGGATGGCTTTGCCCAGGTCTTTCCCGAACATAAATATGAGATTGTTGAAATTCTTCAAAAGGGAGATCATATTGTAGGGATGACAGGCGATGGTGTAAATGATGCGCCGGCCCTGAAAAAGGCCGATTGTGGAATCGCCGTGTCAGGGGCAACCGACGCTGCACGATCCTCGGCGGATATTGTTTTGACCCTTCCGGGCCTGTCGGTAATCATTGATGCTATTAAAGAAAGCCGCCAGATATTTCAGCGGATGAATAACTATTCCATATATCGTATAGCCGAGACTGTCCGGGTATTGATATTCATGACCCTTTCTATTCTGGTATTTAATTTTTATCCCGTTACTGCAATCATGATTGTACTTTTAGCCCTGTTAAACGATCTGCCGATCATGACTATAGCCTATGATAATGTTAAATATTCCAATAAACCGGAAAAATGGAATATGAAGATCCTTCTTGGGGTTGCCACTGCTCTCGGCCTTGCGGGCGTAGCCTCTTCTTTTGGTATTCTTTATATTGGAGATGAACTTTTTCAGTTGAGCCGCGAGACCCTTCAGTCTTTTATCTATTTAAAACTCTCCGTAGCAGGGCATATGACCCTGTTAGTTGCCAGAACAAGGGGACCGTTCTGGAAAGTCAAACCTGCATGGCCTTTATTTCTGGCAATTATAAGTACCCAGTTGATTGCTACATTAATAGTTGTTTATGGTATAATTCTTCCTTCCATAGGATGGAAACTCGCTCTTTTTGTATGGGGATATGCCTTATCCTGGTTTATATTCAATGATCTTGTCAAATTGGGCGCTTACAGGATATTTGAGCATGGATGGTTTGGCAAAAAACATCTTGAAAGGATTAAAACCCCGATAGGAAGCTACAGGCACCTACATAAATAAAAGGATATTAATTCCTATGAAAATAAATGACGTCATGATTGAAAATATGATGAATTGGCATCACAGCGGGTTCAGCGTTTATTGTCGACACGCCATTTGGCCACACAACAAAGACGGGTTTGAAAAATCAGAGCGTTGACTTTTGATACCGTTATTGCTTAAATATTGCTTAAAAAATTCTTTAACCGTACAGAGGACAGATTATGTTTTTTAACCCTCTCACATTCTTATTTACCATAGTTTTTTTCTTTTCTGTTCTATTTTTCTTTGTCCTGGTCCAGATTAACCTGATTGCCTTAGCCTTCACCAAGATCGGTATTCCAAGTGAATATATCTTTATGGCATTGTTTGCCACCCTGTTTGGTAGTTTCATCAATATTCCTGTGAAAAAGATACCCCAGGAAATCATGACTAACGAGACGAGGACCAGTTTTTTCGGCTTCAAGTATGTGATCCCTGTTTGGAAAAGAAAAGAGACGGTTTTGGCCGTTAACCTTGGAGGGGCTGTTATTCCGATCATTTTATCGAGCTATCTTCTTTTTAAAACCGGCCTCTGGGGAAGGGCTGCCTTGGCAACAGCTTTTATGACTTTCGTGACCTTTCGATTGGCCAGGCCTATTCCGGGGCTCGGTATCGCCCTTCCGCCTTTTTTGCCTCCCATTTTGGCTGCCATAGGATCAGTCATTATCGCCTATAGCCACGCTCCAGAGATAGCCTATATTTCCGGAACCGTTGGAACCTTAATCGGAGCAGATATTCTTAACCTGAAAAAAAAATCGGTAACTTGGGTGCCCCGGTAGCCTCAATTGGAGGAGCGGGAACCTTTGACGGAATTTTTCTCAACGGGATTTTTGCCGTTTTGCTATCGGCGCTTTTAGCCTGACATACACTATTCAGCAAAGGAGCAAATCCCTTACAGCCGGTTTCAGGAGTATCTCGCCACTGATGTGGACCTTGAAATTATAGTTGGTAACGATATTCCTGCTCATTGTCTTTATACCATACATCATCCGGTCAGGGTTTACACTGCTTGAGGAGGAATCTGTTGAAGTCATTGGTATTACCTTGATGACCTAAGTAAAACTTAGGGAGTGGGCAGTAACATTACCATCGTCTGCCCTCTATCCCGATCAGAAATTCCAAAAATGATAAAAAAAAAGTTTTCCCATAGCCTCGGTCCCCTGTTCGGCATCTTTCTTTTTGCCGTGGCCATATGGGTTCTCCATCACGAACTCAGGGAGTACCATTACCATGACGTCGTACGCAACCTGGCAGAAATTCCTGCTCACCGGCTTTTACTGGCCCTTGCTCTTACAATTTTGAGCTATCTCATCATGACAGTATATGACGCCCTGGCCCTTCGATACATTCGACATTCGATCGCATATATCAAGATTGCTCTTGCATCTTTTATTGGTTATGCTTTCAGCAACAACATAGGGCTCTCCATGATCGCCGGCGCCTCGGTACGCTATCGTCTCTACTCGGCCTGGGGCCTTTCAGCATTGGAAACCATTAAGGTAATCATTTTTTGCAGCCTGACCATCTGGCTTGGGTTCTTCACCATTGGGGGCATAGTTTTTCTATTTGAGCCTATGGTGATTCCTGAAGGCCTTCATCTCCCTTTTGCTTCTGTTCACTACCTTGGGATAATATTCATTATGCTTGTGGGGGGATATCTTTTGTGGAGCGCCCTAAGAAAAAAACCACTAAAGATCCGGGAATGGAAGTTCCCTCTTCCATCCACCCGGCTCTCCCCGCTCTGGAACCGGCTTGGGACCTTTGTTTTCCGTCATGGGGAGCACTTTTACAACTTCGAGGGACTACGTAAGTACAAGGAGAAGTTTAAGCCCGAATGGGAGCCAAAATACCTGGCCGCCACTGGTGGTCTGGCGCTACCCCATATTTTAACCAATGTCGCTTCATTGATATCAGGAGGCATAAATGGCGTCATCGCCAAATGAGATGTCCTCTTTAGCGCCAATTCCCCCTATTCATTTCGTGCAATGAGGACCAGAAAAGCTTATGTACAGAGATGTGGTAGGAGATAAGATTAGATTCACCATTTGCAGGTCACTTATTGGCTATGACCTTAGGGGTAGTGAACCCCGCAGTAAGATCAATCTTATTTTTTATCCGAGACAAATTTTTCCAATCCATTTATAATTTGTTCGACATCTTCAGGTGGATTACCTATGATAAGAGAACCTCCTGCAAGCTCTCTTTGTACTAATTCAGGATCATACGATAGCGACCCGACAACTCTGTTTTTCAGCTCTCCCAATTTCTCCATCATCATCGATTCCATCTCTTTCGAGCTGATTTTATTTAAAATCAACCAGAAGTTTTTCATTTTCGTTTCCCTGCAAAAGCCTTCTATCCTTTTTGCGATGGATACAGATTCCAGCGTAGGATCCAGG
>DAOWNY010000259.1 GCA_030642325.1 Deltaproteobacteria bacterium | reverse complement strand
TGGTTAACAATTTTTGTATTCATGCACCGCAGGGGAGGTATCAGAGGCGATCGGTTCACCAAATTACGATTCAATTCCGTTACCTTAAGGAATTGCAACTCCTGAGTAGTTACGAATGTCGTTTTTATTTAATTCCGGTAAACGGGATCCCGTTTAACCACGGGAGGCCAAACTCCGCAAATAAAGTGACACGCCTAAAAAATGCCAACGATTAAATCCATAGCTTGCTTAAGTTTTCTGGGGATCTTTTTGATTTGCAAGATACTCCTGGCAGGTCCTCCCCCCAAAAAACTCACCGAACGGGAAGTCAATTATCTGGTTCGAACATTTCAAGAAAAGAGTTTTAGCCGGGAATACCTGACTAATGTTTTTAGTGATCCTCGGGTGCAATTAATCTCCAGAGCGATTACAACCAATGTGGCCGGGCAGGGAATTTCAGCTAATTATCAAAGGTTTTTAGAACCGGTCGCCCTTGATGCGGCCAAAAAATTTGCCGGTAAATGGCGCTCTTCTCTCAACAGAGCCGGCAGTACATTTGGGGTAGATAACGAAATAATTACTGCCATTTTGCTGGTGGAAACTAACCTGGGAACATATTTAGGAAAGATCCCGGTAGTGTCGATGTTTGCTTCAATAATCCTGGAAAATCATCCCCAGCGCTTAAAGGAAATCGGGAGAGAGTTGGCTGATAACCCCAAAAAAAACGATTACCTGAAACGTCTTAAAAAGAAAGGGAAATGGGCCAAACAGGAATTAAAAGCCTTATTGGCCATGAAAAAAGAGGGGGGGATAGAAATTCTTGATCTAAAGGGGAGTTATGCGGGGGCATTCGGAATTCCTCAATTTTTGCCCTCCAGTTATCTTAAGTGGGGATATGACGGCGACAGGGATAATAAAGTTGATCTATTCGTTATGTCTGATGCCATTGCTTCAGTGGTAAATTACCTGAAAGCCCACGGCTGGAAACGTGGTGCTTCCCTCAAAACGAATAAAAAAGTGCTCTGGCATTATAACCACAGTAATACTTACGTAGAAACTGTTTTACAAATTGCTGAAAATCTTCGAAATTCTGCTAATGATACCCCGAAAAACCGATAAAACTCATCCCTCGCAAATAAAAACACAACATAAGGGCAACTTCCTCAGTTCTCAGTTTTTATTCAATAATGTAAGTATTCAGGCAAGATAGATTTTAAAGATTGTCCTGGATTTTCATTTTAAAATCAGCGAAAATTGCCCTCAACCGAGCCCTCTGTTTCTCCACGCAAGGATTGATGGACGCGAGATTTTCCCCCTGATATGGCTTCTGTTTAGCGATATCCAGACAAAAATCCATCCCGGCTCCCAGGTTTTTATTAATTTCCTGCAACAATTTAATTTTCTTGGGAGTATAATCGAGGCTTTCCACTTGTTTTTCAAAATAATCCACATATATAATGATTTCCTGGGCAAACATATGCGGACGCTCAGGAGGAACCAGCGAGGGGCCTCTCCCGTAAATATGATCTACCATCTCTTTCAATGTATATATTTTATTAAACCAGGCGATATTGGGGCCGGGACATATGCACGGCGGCGCTTCCTCCTCCCTGGCGATTCCCAGAGCAACCAATGCTCCATTTCCCAAATGAACACAGATGCAGGTTTTCTCCACTACCCCCGCTCGCAATTTTTCTTTTTTACCAACCGGAAGATCCATCTTATCTATTTCCTCAAGCTCCATCTTTTGGTATTGCCTGGAAGCAAGGCATATCGGTTTTTTGGTAAATTTAGTGCTGGATACCAGGATACCTTGCATGCAGGGAGAACCTGGTTTATTTTCCTCCACCCTTTTGCGAGTGCATATTTCTGACCCCGTATTACGTAAATTGTTGAAAGGGATCCCCAGTGGCGAAACATCACTTAAGTACAAATCATCCTTCCCGGCCGTTCTTAATAATTCGCGGGTGGATTCATCCACGCAGGTAGCCTCCGGAACCAGGAGGAAAGCACTGGCCCATCCTGCTAAGTCCATCCCGAAATCCTCCCGGAGTCGGCGCTCTTCTCCATGGGTACCAATGCCTCCCTGTACAGTAACGAGAGGTCCCTTAGGTATGGCCGACTCGGGGTATTCCCGGCCCATTTTCTTGTAGTATCTTTTAATAAGCGGTTTAAACTCATTGATCAATTGTTCGCGTCTCTCCTTAAATTCATGGAGCAGGGTGGAGAGCAAAATCCCATTGGAGGGAAAGGCATGTCCTCCGCAATTGAGTCCCGATTCAATGCGAAATTCATAAATTTCCAAGCCTTTTTTAGCCAGATACTTACCCTGAATAAAGGCAGAACGGAAGTCACTAACCTTAAGAATAATCTTCTTTTTTATTTCCCCCATCTTATCCCGGTAAAAGTCCCGGAAATTGGTCATATATTCGAACAACCTTTGGTTGATCCCGGAAGAAAGTACAATGCTTGAGCTAAGACTGCTGTCGGCATAACCCCTTAGGGCGGTTTTAGCATCGCTGAATTCATCCCCTAAAGGATTCCCGTTTTTGCCGAGAGGGATTCGGTCCAATCTGACCATAATGTTGACATCAATAGAACCCGGTTGCATCTGGCGGGTAAGGTCTCTCTCCAGCGCATCTCTTTCCGGTCCTGCCTTCATCTTGAGAAACTTATTGTAAACTTTTTTCAGAAGACTTTCCTCGGGCAGCAACTCAAAATATTTTCTTTTATCGTTCACCGCAAAAAAGGGCTGATTCCTGATTGCCTCCATTTTAACTCTAATGATTTCTTTAATCATCTCGAGATAGGCTGTAATCCTTTTTGCCCTGCCGTCCTCTTCGTTCGCGGGGATACTGGTATATGGTATCCCGTTTTTATTGCTATAATATTTGCGGATTTTTTCCAGTAAAATATCGTCAACAAGGGAAATGACGGAATTGATGCCAAGGGGTGCAACCCGAATGGGTGTATCAACCGAATGCCCTATACCCATCACGGGAATATAAAAGAAGTGGTAATAATTCTTCATAAATATACCTTTTAGTTATCTCGATACAACCTTGTAAACTACTTTGCTTTTTCCATCGCCCTCATTATTAATCCTGACATCTGGTTTTTGTGACAGTTTGCATGACGACCATGTTCTACCAACATTTAATCACATTTAAT
>DAOWNY010000196.1 GCA_030642325.1 Deltaproteobacteria bacterium | reverse complement strand
TTTCGTTCATTTTCCAAAAATGAATCTTTACCGCTCATAAATACTAACCCCCCTGGCACGGATAATCGAAGTTATCGGAATGTCCTGCGACAGGTCTACAAGATCAACAGGCTTAGGAAGAGCCATAAAGAGGCGGGCATAAAACTTGAAAAACAGCTCCGGCGGAACTCCCTCAACAGCCAAATCAATATCACGCGCAACGGAATCATCTTCAAGCGAAGATCCAAAAACCCATACTGCTTTCACATCAAATTCACGAGCACATTCCACGATAATTTTTCTTATCTCTGGTGAAATCATGAATATCTATTCCCCTTTCAAAAAACGTAGTAATTAGTCAGCTGTTTAGGCGGAAGGTAGAAAGTAGAAGCTGAAGTATTTCAACCTTCCCGCAACGATCGAATTAGACCATTTACAACCTTCTCTGTTTCAACTATTTTTGGTTCAATCAGAGATGAATCATCGTTGTTCAAGAAGCCCAAACGCTTCGATAAACTTGCTGAATACCAGGGACAGTATACCTGTTTCCTAAAAAAAGGCAATAATATGTAGACTGTCCCCTGGAATTCCGATATAAGGATCAAACGGGAAACCGGGTTGCCGAAAGAAATACGGAGATTCCGGATCAAGAATTTTCAGCTATGGGCTGATCCGCGTATTTGGCATAGACCTGTTCCCGGGTGATATTGAGTTCTTTTGCAATGTCTTGAACCGGCACATTGGCCGGCATGAAGACTTCATGGGAGGGAAAAATCCCGAAGTGCCGGCCGATGAAGACAATGAGCTTGTTTCGATTGAGGACTTTCAGCTTTCGCCGATACATTTTTTTCTAATTTCACTTCACTTTTTATCTCTTTTATGCCAAGATAAATCCTCGGGCGGGAAACATACGTTGCCTCATGAACAGCCATGACGCCACCCCAGGCATATATTATAAGATCGAGCTTTAGCCGCGCACCATAAGCGAATTCGGCGTTCATCCAATGAGTGAGCGCGATCCTCAAATTTTTTTTGATAGCTCCGGCATTCTCAGGTAAGTCCAACATGCCCGCTAATAGACCAGACAGAACTACCATTTAATAATGAGATTATGCAGAAATATACATTAAAAATTGCCACAAAAAGTGATAATTACTGCATTGATTACGCAAAACATTTAAATTCCGAACAAATGCAGGTGGTGACAGCCAGGGAAGGGGTTATTCTGGTTATTGCCGGGGCAGGAACCGGCAAAACAAGAACGGTTACCTACCGAGTTGCCAGGCTGATGGAATCCGGAATACCACCGGAAAAAATTCTTCTGGTTACTTTTACAAACAAGGCATCCCGCGAAATGCTCCGGCGGGTTGAATCTTTAATAGGTAGCAGCACCAAAAAAATATGGGGGGGGACTTTTCACCACATTGGTAACCTCATATTAAAAAAAGAAGCACATTTGTTGGGCTACCAAAGCAACTACTCAATCCTGGACCAGGAAGATGCCAAGAATTTGCTGGGTGATCTAGTTGCCGGTTCGGAAGCAATTTCCAAAGACAAATGGTTTCCCAAAGGCAGTGTGCTGGCGGGTATTATCAGCTTTGCCACAAACACGCAAAAAACCGTCAAAGAAGTAATCGTGGAACGTTATCCATTTTTTGCCAAGCAAACCGATAAAATTGAACAGATTGCCATCGATTATTTTCGCAGAAAAAAGAAGATGAACTTAATGGATTTTGATGACCTTCTTTTAAACTGGAAAATTCTTCTGGAAAATTTTTCTGAAATACGAGATCATTATTCTCAAAAGTTTTCGTATATTTTGGTAGACGAATACCAGGATACCAACCTGATCCAGGCCGATATTATTGACCTGTTAACCTCTCACCACCGAAATCTTATGGCGGTCGGGGATGATTCCCAAAGTATTTATTCTTTTCGGGGAGCAAATTTTGCCAATATAATTGATTTTCCCAAACGTTATCCCGATGCTAAGATATTTAAATTAGAGACAAACTATCGAAGTACCCCGGAAATTCTCAACCTAAGTAATTTAAGTATCGCCCACAACCAAAGGCAATTTCCCAAAACCTTGAAGGCATCCCGGGCATCAGGTGCGATTCCTGCCCTGGTTGCCCTTGGTGATACACTAAAACAAGCGGATTTCGTTTCCCAGCGTATCCTGGAATTACAAGACGAGGGAATATCTTTAAATGATATCTCCGTTTTATACAGGGCTCATTATCATTCTATGGAGTTGCAGATGGAACTTACCCGAAAAGGGATTCCCTTTGAGGTACGCTCTGGCTTGAAGTTTTTCGAACAGGCCCACATCAAGGATGTAACCGCCTTTTTAAGAATAATCGTAAATCCTTTTGATGAACTTGCATGGAAGCGGTCACTCAAACTTTACCCACGGGTTGGGCATGCCACCGCCGGTAAAATTTGTAAATACCTTTTCTCAAAAAAAGAGCCTCTTAGGGCGATTGATACAAACGAGCTAGTAAGACTCGTTTCAGCCAGGGCAAAAGAAGGAATCATTAAATTTTTTAACATCATTGAGGAGCTGAAGGCTCCGGAAATGCTCAATTCCCCCTCCGGAATGATTGACATTGTCATTAAGAACGGCTATCAGGACTATTTGAAGGGGAAGTATACTAATTATGAATCCAGAATGGACGATTTGAACCAGCTTGCCGGGTTTGCCGTCAATTACCAAACTACCGAGGATTTTCTCAGGGAACTCACCTTGACGGGCATATTGACCACCGAGGAAATCTCTTCCCAGTCAAATGAAGAAGAAAGAGTTACCTTAAGTTCCATTCATCAGGCCAAAGGCTTGGAATGGCTGACGGTTTTTATTATATGGTGTGCAGAGGGCAGATTCCCCCTGGCTAGGGGATTGGAGGAAAACGGCGGCGAAGAGGAAGAAAGGAGGCTATTCTACGTTGCCACCACCCGGGCTAAAGATGAATTATATCTATGCTTTCCTCTCATGGGAGAAAGCCGAAATTATACTGAAATATTGCTGAAACCATCCCGCTTTATTAAAGAACTGGAAGGTAGTCCCTATGAAGAATGGATGATCGAAGAATCTTATGACTTAAATGATTTCTCCTATTAAATCGTATTCGTATGCACCGGTAATCCTTGCCTGAACAATCTTGCCCACTTCACCATAACCTTTCGTAAGATAAATTATTCCGTCAATATCCGGCGCCTGAAATGAGGTTCGGCCGACCATGCAGGATTCTTTCTCAAATCCTTCCACGATTACCGGCATTGTTGATCCGATTTTTTCTCGATTTTTCTCTAAAGAAATTTTTGACTGAATTTCCATTAAAACATGGTACCGCTCTTCCTTTATCTTGCCGGCAACATCTCCCTTCATGGAAAAGGCGGATGTTCCTTCTTCCTTCGAGTATTGAAAAACGCCCAAATGCTCAAATCTAACCTCCTCAATAAAATTAACAAGTTGAGTGAAATCCTCTTTGCTCTCTCCGGGAAAACCAACCATTATGGTGGTTCTTAAGTGCACTCCGGGAATCTTCTCTCGCAATTCATTGATAATATAACGGATTTCCTTGGATCCACCCTTTCTACCCATTTTTTTGAGAATCGAATCACTTATGTGTTGAATGGGCAAATCAACATATTTACAAATCTTTTCTGTTTTTATTATCTCAATCAGTCCGGGAGAAAAATGATCAGGGTTACAGTAAAGAATCCGAATCCATTCAATCCCTGGAATATCAACTAAACTTTTCAAAAGAAGGGTCAAGTTTATGTTTTTTCCAAGATCTTTTCCATATTTGGTGGTGTCCTGGGAAATGAGGTTTATCTCTTTTACCCCTGCCCGGACCAATTTTTTCACTTCAGAGGTGATGGATTCCACTGTCCTGCTCCTGAATTTTCCTCGCAGTTGAGGAATAATGCAGTAAGTGCAATGGTTTGAACAACCTTCGGCAATTTTAACATAAGCGGAATAAG
>DAOWNY010000282.1 GCA_030642325.1 Deltaproteobacteria bacterium | reverse complement strand
TGCAAAGAAAGTCTGGAGGGATCGTAGGGTTCGTAATTTGAGTAATTTTTGATGAGTCCATCCATATGAATACCTGATTCACAATCAAAAATAGCTTGTCCCACCACCGCCTTTTTGGAAGAGAAGGGAATGCGGGCAGCTTTTGCCACGTAATCGGAAAGGGCGGGGAGGTGCTTGAGATTATATTTGACCATCCCCTTTCTGATTGCCAGGAATGCTACCACTTCTTCTAATGCGGCACTACCGGCCCGTTCTCCCAGACCGTTAACGGTTACATCTGCAAAATCAGCCCCGGCCGTAAGAGCGCTTATTGCATTGGCTGTGCTCATGCCGAAATCATTATGGACATGGACGCCGATATCTACACTAAGTTTAGATCGTAACTCTTTAATTGTGTTAAACATGGAGACAGGATCCAAAATTCCGAGGGTATCGGCAAAACGAATTCGGTTGGCCCCTTCCTTCTGGGCTAATGAACAGACTTCTTTAACAAAACCGGGATCAGCTCTGGAAGCATCTTCCAAGCCGAGGGAAAAATAACATGATGCATTCTTTTTAACCTGTCTTATACTTTCCCGAATACTTTTTAGTACCCATTTTCTGTCCTTTAAAAGCTTATTTTTTATCTGAATATCCGAAACCGAAATAGAGACCGCAAGGATATCCGGCGATAAAGACAATGCCTCTTCGATATCTGAGGATAGGCACCGGCACCACAAGGCAAGTCTAGGAAAATCAGAAATTTTCCTGGCTTTCCTGATAAATTCTTTTAGCTCCGGATTTTTATCTACAGCGCCCACCTCTATTTCTTCAATGCCTGTTTTGGCTAAAAAATGGACGATGCGGAGTTTTTCTTCCATGGCAAAATAGACGTGAGCCGCTTGTTCTCCCTCCCGCAAGGTGGTATCAATGATACCCTTCATGATTTATCCCCTCCATGTCCCGGCATTTTCTTTTTATATCTTTGTCCCTGCATTGTTTACCGCATAATGGATGAGGCGCATTCGGGGCAAAGCAAACCCAGACATTTTCATATATATTAAAATTAAAAAGATTTTTTGGAATCGTTGCATACAGCTCCATACCGCTAGTGTCAATCGTTACCTTTAAACTATTACCATTGTATGTTTTATTTACTATTTTCCCAAGGATCCGATTCAAGTAGGCGTCAGGCTCTTCATTTTCTTTTTTTAGAGTAATTTTTTCCGGATGGATGCATAGGCTGATCTCTTTTTCTCTTTCAAAAATAGGATATTTTGTAACTCTAATCTTAAAAGGTTGGCCCATGCCTTCATTAATAGCTTGAACAACGGCTTCATGTTGATTTATTTCTATTACGCGTACCTTTAAGATATTTTTAGCTCCGACAAAACGGGCCACAAACTCGGTTTTAGGATGATAGAATAGTTCATCCGGGGCTTCAATCTGCTCTATTTTTCCATGAGTAAGCACCGAAACACGATCTCCCAGGAAAAAGGCTTCGCCATGGTTGTGGGTAACATAGATTGTGGTTACTCCCATTTTTCGCTGAATATTTTTAAATTCATCTCCTATTTTTTCTCTGGTCAGAACATCCAGGTCACTCATAGGCTCATCCAGGAGCAATACTTTTGGAGATGGCGCAAGAGCCCTCGCCAGGGCTGCTCGCTGCTTTTCTCCACCGCTCAAATCTTTGGGGTATCTCTGGGCAAGATGACGGATATTCATCAAATCCAACATTTCGTTCAGCTTGGCCCCAATCTCATCGACACGCTTTTTTTGTATCTTCAATCCATAGGTGATATTAGAGGCTACATCAAGGTGAGGAAACAGGGCTAAATCCTGGAACAGGTACCCGACTCCCCTCCGGTTAACCGGGGTCTCATCCACCGGCGACCCATTGAATAGCACTGATCCTTCATATTCAACCAACCCGGAGACGATGTTCAGCAAGGTTGTTTTCCCGGCGCCGGTTGGTCCCAAAAGCGCCATAAGCTCGCCGCTTGCTATCTTTAAGCTTATATTGCGACATATAAAATTGCTGATATTTTTCAGCTCTATAACGGGCATATTATCTCCATTTGTGAGTCAACCGATGCTCCATATAAATGAAGAATCTCTCAAAGGATAGACACATCACCGACAGCACCACCAAGCATACTATGACAATATCTATCCGGATCAAACTTTCGGCCCTCATGAGTAAGGCCCCGATGCCGGTGGGAATGGCTACCATCTCAGCGGCTATTATCACCCGCCAGACCATCCCCGCCTCCAGTCTCAAACCGGTAAATATATTAGTAAGAGCAAGGGGCAAAAGTATGGTGCTCAAGATTTTTCTTTCAGATGCCCCCAGGGTCTTTGCAACCTTGATAAGATTTTTATCTACGGTTTTGATACCAGTGACGGTGTTATAAATTACTGGAAAGAATGAACAGATAAATATGATCATGATGGGAAGCATCTCACTTATTCCAAACCAGAGCATCAAAATGGGCAGCCAGCCCAAAGCAGGAATAGGATAAAGCAGGCTAAAAATCGGATGAAATGTTTTATTTATAGTCTCCTTATAACCCATCAAAACCCCCATTAACAGGCCGGCAACAGACCCGGCGATAAAACCGATCAGGACCCTGGTCAGGCTCTTCAAAAAGTTATCCGGCAACACTCCGCTGGCCGTCAGACTATAGAATTCCTGTAGCACTGTAGTAAAAGGCGGGAAAAAGAAGTGACCGGGGATAAGTTCCAGTCTTGTTACGATCTCCCAGATTGATAGAAAAACTAATACAGGAATTAAGCTATAAGCGGCTTTTATTTTTTCCATTTGGCAAACCCCGTTAAATCAATAAAATCCTCTGCGTTAAATGATTCCTTTATGTATTCTAATTCCAC
>DAOWNY010000176.1 GCA_030642325.1 Deltaproteobacteria bacterium | reverse complement strand
GCCGAATTCACTGTTCCTTACATTGAACGCAAACTCATCATCGGTGTCATCTATTGTTATAGCTCTTGCCTCCCTTAACATGGGCACATTCAAGAAGGTCCGCGCGGCCAATGGATTTGGTTTTGGATTTACATAACCGGGTATCATTATCAAAGGATCAACTTCAAGTCCTTCCAGCAAAGGCGGATTGGAGAGGGTCCAGGGTGATTGGTATCTTTTGTCCATGGTGCCGTCGGCATAGATCCAGTCCTTTTTTATATCGCCGGGTATCCAGACCAATTCTAAAAACGAATTTCGCTCGGGATTAATCCCGTAAACCGCCTTAATCGCAACCAAAGGACGGCGGATATCTTCCCAGTCCCGGGTAATATACTGGCGCCGCATATCAAGAGGGTTGATTATATCCATCAACCGCATACCGTCGGTCTCTCCCCAGACAATCTGTTGTTTACCGATCCTGAAATCCCAGTCACCCACGGTAAGGTCCATATAAATTTCCCGCATTTTTGTCTCATGGCCCAAAGAAGCACGGGAACCGGCAAATTGTTCCCAATCGGATGAGCCGGAACGGATATCATACGCAGCATCATGCAGGGCGCGAAATATTCCAAATACAATGACATCGGGATGAAATTCCATCTCCATTTCCAGCTGGAGACGGCTTTCACTGCCTACCAGCTGTGAAGTGCCTCCCACCCGATACGAGCTCATGTTCTGAACATACCCGCACACATTGAATTTGTCATCCAACAGGTCCAGGGCATGCGCAGAAATAGCCAACCCTCCCAGCCATACAGCCATTAAACCAAAAATTAATGCACTTTTTTTCATGTGTTCTCTCCTTTTTTTGGGGTTTTTAAAATAAATCCTGGCCTTATCAAATAAGTCAAGGCAGGAACTAAAAACAATGCGCCAAAAACATTCATCAATAATAAAAATGCCAGTAAAAATCCCATTTCTGCCTGAAAGCGGAGAGCGGAAAAATACCAGAATATGATGCCGATAATTACCGTTAGCCCGGTAACCACCACTGCTCGTCCGGTTGTAGCAAAAGTACGTTTAATTGATGCTTTAAGGTCACTGGTATGCTCAAACTCATCCCCGATCCGGCTTAGCATGTAAATCCCGTAATCCACCCCCAGCCCTGCTCCAATCGAGGCAACCGGCAGCACATTAATGGTCATCCCCATTTTGGTAACCGCCATATAGGCCAATGCAATAAAATTGGCGGTTACGAGGGAAACAATTAAAATAATTCCCCTGAGAACCGAGCGGTATGGAATAGCACAACAAAGAAATATTACCATGAGAGCAACGTAGAGAGTAATATCGGCATACTTCCCTACCACTTCATCCATGGCGGCGGTAACTCCCATAATACCACCCGCCAGCTTAAAGTCCAACTTGTCAGTGGGGACCTTGTAACTTCCCAAAAACTTTTTCGCCTGGCTGATTGCCCCCCGGATGGTGTCGCCCTTGTGATCTTTAAAATAACAGATGACATTACCGTGCTGATAGGGAATATCAGCCCACCGGTCAAAGTCACCCGGATCACCCTTGGATAGGTACATCCACAGGTAAAATGCGATCTTTTCCTGGGAAGGTGGAACCATGCTCCATTTGGGATCTCCTTCGTGGAACTCCCGATTAAGTTTTTTGACAATGGCCACCAGGGTTTCAGTCCCCCCGAATTTATCGCAAAGCCTCATGCTTCGCTCAAAGGCCTCAATGGCCTGCAACACATCCGGTTCTTTCAAGACCCCAGGCTCTTTGCCCTGTAAAATCACAAAAAGAGGGTTAGTGCCCGGAAAGAGTTTATTGATATTGGCATCATCCTGGTTATAAACCGAATCCGGCCATAGCAGAGAAGATCCGGGATGGGCATCACCAACCTGAACCTGCTGTGACAAATATAAACTCCCTGCAAAAACTACTGCCCATATTCCCAATACCAATCCGATACTGCGGCCGGTTCCCTTCCGTTGTCTTCCCTCCATCAACCATGTGCCGGCTCCTTCCAGTAATTTTTCCAGCATATCCTTTTTGGGAAGTTTCTTAAAAGGGGCGGGGAAATAGCTAAAAGCAATGGGATTAAGAATACTTACCCCCAAAATGGCACTGAGCAGCCAAACCCCCGAGACCCATCCCAAGGTCCTGAGTAAAGGGATGGGAACCAGACACAACACAAAAAGACCCGCTGCGTCAGTGGCAATGGAAGCGGCAGAAGGAATAAACATGGACCGGATTACCTCGGCAGAAGCCTTTTTTGTATCTCCCAGGACGCGGTAATGCTCAGCATAACGTTCTGTGATCTGCACCGAATGGGAGATAATCCTGGCCCCAATCACAAAAGGAACTACCATGCCCAAAGGATCTAAGTTAAATCCCACAATTCCCATTACCCCAAGGCCCCACACGGCATTTAACAAAGCCAGTGCCAAAGGTAAGGGGGTAAAGAGGGGATGAAACCGCCTTAAAAAAAATATTAACAACAACAACTCGGCTACCAGACTTACCGCAAAGATAACAAATGAACGCCCGTTATTATGATAAATCCACCCCAACAAGGCCGGGCGACCAGACACATATACGGAAATATCCTCATCCTCTACCTGGGACTTGAGACCCTGAATAAATTTAAACAGCTTGGTGTAATCAATAGAACTTTTAAAGTTGGCAATAATCAGTGCGGCATCACCGGTCGCCGAAACAAATACTCCCCGAACTGTTTCGTTGGAGAAGATATTTTTTCTTAAGGCATCTATTTCCTCCGGAGTGCTGGGCACCCCTTTTTCATAGAAGGCACGAATATCAAGACCATCGGCCGTCCCCCGGATATTTTTTACTTTCTTGCGTGCAATGGAGATTACCTGATCGGTAATGGCATCGGGGTAAAATTTTATTTCGTCAGTCAAAAATTTAAATTTTTCCAAAAAATCTTTATAAAAGATATCTCCCTTTTTGCTTTGCATGGCCAACAGCATTACGTTGGCCCCCCCGAACATCTCTTGAAACTGCTTATGGATTTGCACGTAGGGATGCTTGGGAGGCAGGGTGCTTTCCAGGACGGTTTTAAAACCCAAACCCTTCATGGAATAGAGTAAAAAAGCGGTAATTAATATGGTAATTATCAAAATAGGCAATCTAAATCGAATAAAAAATCGGGACAATCGTTCCATGGGTTACCTCACTTTCTTCCACTGGCATTGTTGTTTAAGTACCTTTCCACTTTCTCCCACCAGAAGCAGTCCCTGAGAATCGGTCGCTATCCCGTAATACCAGCTGAATGAATCCTCATACGCCAGGGTTAAAGTTTTCCAGGTACGACCCCGGTCGTTGCTTGACAAAACCGTACCCCGCAACCCCACCGCATACAGATCTCCCTGTGTAAATTTCACCCTGTAAAGATGGTTGGTGGTGGGAGAAGGAATATCTTCCCAGGTTAGCCCGCCGTCCTCGGTCCTTAGTACGCAGCCGGCTGCCCCTACTGCAATACCGATTTTATCATCATAAAAATCAAGGCCGTAGAGGGTGGGTTTCAATTGCTCAAAGACTTCAATTTCAAGGGTTTTCTCCCCCCCCCGCTTTTTGGACCAGCTATTACCACCATCGACGGTGACCATAACAGCCCCGAATTCACCTATTGCAAATCCTTTTTTTTCATTAAGGAAAAATACCGCTTCCAGCAATACGTCCTCTCCTTCTTGCTGTGGTTGCCAGCTTTCTCCTCCATCCTGTGTATGGAGGATAGTTCCGTATTCTCCTACCACCCACCCTTTTCTGTTGTCAATAAAAAAAACTCCAAAAAGATGATTGCTGGTGCCGCTTTTCTGAGTTTTCCACGTTACCCCCCCGTCCTGCGTAGCCAGTATCATCCCGTTGCTTCCCGCTACCCAGGCACGCTCACCATCAGGACAGGAAAGACATGAGAGCAGTTCCTTGGTGCCGCTGGATACCTTTTTCCACCCCCCTTTTCCGATATCATCGCTAATTATAATATTGCCGTAATATCCTACGGCAATCCCCCTCTCTCCGGAAACACAGATGTCATAGAGAGGATCGTGAAATTGGGAGTGAACTTCAGAAACGGCAGGCCACAAAAACCCCACCCACAATATTAACCACAAACACCCTTTTACTGACTTTTGGATCATTGCCTCCTCCTCTGATGCTGGTAACTTAACCATCCAAACCAATCGCTGATTGCTCTGGCCTTTTGTAACAAACTCATTTATATATCAAAAATAAGGAATGCTTCGAATGCGAATGTATAGTTTACAATAATTATTCTTTTAAACCCCCTGCAT
>DAOWNY010000343.1 GCA_030642325.1 Deltaproteobacteria bacterium | reverse complement strand
TCATGAAGAACTATTTTAATACCCAGAAGCCATGCTCCGGCAACCAAAGGACCTGCGGAATATCCCCCCACACCAATGACCAGATCCGGCCTGAACCGTTTCAGGATCATGACGGATTCAAATATCCCCTTGGGTATTTTCAGGATAGACTTGGTCTGGTTCCATAATCCCCGACCCTTGATTCCTTCTGATGTAATACGTTTATGGGCAAAACCCGCTTTTGATAACGTCGTGGTTTCAAAAGGTTTGCCGGTACCGACAAATAAGAGTCTGTTGTTCGGATTTCCGGTCATAAATTCTTGAGCCATGGCGATGCCTGGAAAAAGATGGCCGCCGGTTCCTCCGCCGGCGATAACGATGCGCAGGGGACCCGAAGATTCCCGAAATGAACGAAAGTCTCTTGCTATTTCTCTTTTTTTATCGTTCTGCGCCATAATTGTACGTCTCGGAAATTCTACAACTTCTTAAAAATACAGGTGTATTAATGGCAACTTGTTTATGCCACCAGAATGAAATGCTGGAATGTTGGAATATTGGGGATAAAGGCGGAAGTAAAACATTTTAATTATAAAAAACTCCTTCAAACCCATTATTCCATTACTCCATCATTCCAATTGGGCCTGCCCGCTCGTGCCTTGCAATGGCAGGCGGGGCGAAGCCCCTAAGTTCTGTTTGCCGTTTTTCATTTGAACCGACTTCAAACCATGATGAATTCGGAAAAACTCTAATTCATCACGGTTTAGGTTTTGGAAACTTTAGGTTTTTTAAGCACTTTTTTAGCGGTGCCGATATTCATCAGTATTCCGATGGATGCCATATTTAATAACAGGGACGTGCCGCCGTAACTCAAAAAAGGGAGGGTAAGTCCCTTGGTTGGCAAGAGCCCAAGGGCAACCCCCATGTTAACGCAAACCTGAAGGCCTATTGCTGTTGTCAGCCCGATTGCTACGAATGATCCGAAAGAATCCTTACAATTTCCGGCGATAAAGATCCCCCTCCAGAAAATTAGTATATAAAGACCCAAAATAATCAAGACACCCCAAAGGCCGAGTTCCTCTCCGATTACCGAAAAGATAAAATCGGTATGGGGTTCAGGAAGATAAAACAGCTTCTGATAACCTTTTCCGATACCTGTGCCCCATATGCCTCCTGTGCCAAAAGCCATGAGGGAATGTACGATCTGGTAGCCGTCATTTGCGGAATGCTGCCACGGGTCCAGGAAACTCGTAATCCGTTTTAAGCGATAATCGGCACTGACCATAAAAAAATATCCAGCGGGGATTATCAAAGCCAATGACGTTAATAGATAAGAAAGGCGAACTCCGCCGACAAAAAGCATAATCCATGCAAGAACTCCAAGAATAACTACTGAACCGAAGTCCGGCTGAAAAATGATCAGAACTGTAAACATGCAAAGGATCATAATATGAGGCAGAAAACCCACATAGAAGTCCTTAAGCACATCCTTTTTTTTATTCATGGAGTAAGCAAGATAGATTATCAATGCAAAACGGGCAAATTCAGAGGGCTGAAATGAAAAACTCCCCAGACGGAACCACCGTTTTGCCCCTCCCGCCGAATATCCGAGTCCGGTAATCAGGATTACCGCAAGAAAAATCAGAGCCAGGATCAGGAGCGGATATGTCAAAGAACGAAAAAACCGGTATGGAAAACGGCTGCAAATTATTAGAGCCACGATTCCTAATAGAGCGAAAAGCAATTGTTTTTTTAAAAAATAATACTCGGTTCCAAATTTTTTAAAGGCCAGTGCGGAACTTGCGCTATAGACCATTACAATCCCTATCCCCACCAGGAAAAGAACCGGGAACAACAGCCTGGCATCGTAATAGAAGGACTGTCCGCCAACCTTCCGGCTATTTTGGTCATTTTTGGTCATGCTTTTTTTCTTTTGACTTCTTTAAGATTGCCGATCACCCGGCGAAAATCTTCTCCGCGTTCAGCATAACTGCTATACATATC
>DAOWNY010000264.1 GCA_030642325.1 Deltaproteobacteria bacterium | reverse complement strand
GGATCTGCATATCTTTTCATTTGTGATGACATGCAGAAAGATGAAACACAAATTTTACGCCCGAATTTATTAAAGATTCACACATCTTTGTGCAGAGCGCACACGTGATTCCCTAAATAAGACCACGCAAACCATCCTAAATGCTTCTGATTTATATAGAATTAATTATAATGTATTGAGAATTATTTTCAACAATATATTTTAAGCCTACTGTATAACATGTCATTATTGTAGATATACAGAAAGGATATCTTTTCATGCAGGCTTATACCCTTAACGCTACGGAAAAAACTTGAAGAGCATTTAAAAACCAAAGCTATTCCAGATAAATTTCAAGGAGAATATAAGAAATGGTTACAATATTACCTGGGTTTTTGTCGAAAATATGACTTTCCTCCTCTTCGATGAGATTTTTTTCACTGTGACCGGTTATGATGCCCTGGATCAGCGTATTGCAAAAACAAAAGCTAAAAAATCTTCTATGCTTATCGTCCTCGATCATCCGGAAATCCCACTCCGCAACAACCCGGCAGAATCAGGGGCACGAAAACGCGCCCAAAAACGCGTAGTAAGCTTTGGTACGCGCATCAAAGATGGCACCAGGGCCGGGGACACATTTATGTCCATATCCGTCATCACCAAAAAACTGGGCGTCAATTTCTATCACTACATATCCGAGCGTATCTCCGGCGCCTTTGAAATGCCCGCCTTGCCCGAACTGATTACTCAAAAAGCTCAACAACAAAATCTGGGTGCCCCATGGAATCCCCCAAAAATAACTTCTAAAAACTTCTATATTCTGGTATTCTATTTCCGTATCCTTAATTCGGAAGGTGCTCCACCAATACATAGTGCCTTACCAAATATTGAGGTCCCCCTATTTATTGAGCTATTACGTTATCATGAGAGTATAGATGCAGGCAAGACCGTTAGTTTTAAAAGAGCCCAATTTATAAGTCAGGCCCTTGTCCCGGCTGATTATGCCATCATGGGTAAGGGGAGAAGGAATATTGAAGAAGGATCATTGTGGATTATAACCTCGACATTCTGGTGGTTGATGACAGCCGGTTGCTGGCTCAGGGGATGGAAGAATGTTTAAAAAAATTGGGGCTAAAGACATCCTCTCTCACCGACAGCACCAAAGTTATTGATTTTGTTAAAAAAAATAAGCCAAGATTTATATTAACGGACATCATGATGCCGATTGTTGACGGCTTTGCTTTATGTAATATGATTAAAGCGGAAAATAATCTCAAGGATATCCGCGTTGCAATGATATCATCAAAAATATTTGACACCGATCGTGAGAGAGCATATCGGGCAGGAGCGGAAGCGTTTATTGAAAAGGCAGACTCATTGGATCTGCAGGCAAAACGGGTAAAAGAGCTGTTCAACGAACCGGTGCAGGTCAGATTTTGGGGAACCCGCGGTTCGGTTCCCGTTCCCGGCAGGGCAACCATCAAATATGGCGGCAATACCCCCTGCGTTGAGGTTCGTCCCGGGGGAGATTCCATCATCATTTTTGATGCGGGGACCGGGATCAGGGTGTTGGGAGATGATCTAACAAAAAAGAAGGCAAAAATCCGTGCCCATATATTTTTTAGTCATTTTCATTGGGACCATATCCAGGGACTCCCCTTTTTCGGCCCTGCTTATCTGCAGGATAATCATATATATTTTTACGGGTATGAGGACAATGAGGCAAGGCTGGGTAAAATCATTTCTGATCAGATGGAAAGTACCTATTATCCGGTCCCCATTACGAGGTTTGGCGCCAAGATCCATTTTAAGCCAATTGTCGGCGAGAAAGATTATCAAATTGAAAATTTTGTCATCAGCACAATCTGTTTGAATCATCCGGGTAATACCCTCGGGTATATGCTTCGTCATCGAACCAAACTGATTGCCTATCTGAGCGACAATGAGGTGGCGCACCATAAAAAGGAAGAGGTAAACGAGTATAACAATAAAATAGTCAATTTTGCAAAAGGGGCCGACCTTTTGATTGTTGATGCTCAATACAACGCAAACCAATATAAAACGAAAAGGGGGTGGGGACACTCGAATTATCTGGACATTTTGGAGATTGGGTTGTCCGCTAAAGTTAAGAGGATTGCCCTCTTTCACCATGATCCGGCCCGCACTGACGATGATATGGATGAGATTGTTTCCGAGTGCCGGGCCATCATCAAAGACAGGGGTTCTGAAACTGATTGCTTTGGTGCGCAAGAGGGGATGGTTGTTACCCTATAAAAGTATGCCGGGAGAATTCGCAAAAAAATGAATATAGAAAAATTTACCGAAAATGCAAAACTCGCTCTTCAAGAGAGCCAATCAATTGCTGCCCGTTATCACCATCAACAAATAGATGGGGAGCACCTGCTTTACAGTCTCCTGGAACAAAAGGAAGGCTTGGTTCCAAAGATACTGGAACAGACGGGAGCCACTTTATCGAAATTAAAGGGAGATCTGGAATCCCACTTGAGAGCACTTCCCCGGGTTACGGGAACCGGGGCTGACCGTTCTTACTTTACCCAGAGACTTACCCGAATTCTTGACCACGCTGAAAAGGAAGCCAAAAATATCAAGGATGAATACGTAAGCGTAGAACATCTTTTTTTGGCTCTGGTGGAAGAGGGAAATACCTCTGTATCCGGCCGGCTTATCATGGAGGCCGGAGTAACCCGGGAAAGTTTAATGGAGGCCCTTTCCTCCATTCGGGGAAGCCAGAGGGTAGTTAGCCCTAATCCCGAAGACACTTACCGGCCGCTGGAAAGATTTGGCCGGGAGCTTACCCAATTGGCGAGTTTGGGAAAGCTCGATCCGGTGATCGGAAGGGATGATGAAATTAGGAGGGTAATCCGTATTTTGTCCCGTCGCACCAAAAATAATCCGGTTTTAATCGGTGAGCCCGGAGTAGGCAAGACCGCCATCGCTGAAGGGCTGGCCCAGAGAATTGTGAAAGGGGATGTTCCCGAGGGCTTAAAAGATAAAAAGATATTTTCTCTGGACATGGGGGCATTAATTGCCGGGGCTAAGTACCGGGGAGAATTCGAAGACCGGCTTAAAGCGGTTTTAAAGGAGG
>DAOWNY010000311.1 GCA_030642325.1 Deltaproteobacteria bacterium | reverse complement strand
TATTTACCTCTATTGGAGGCCTGCATGATGATGGTAGTGCCTATCCTGACAGGTTTGGAGGTCAATTTTCGATTATGGGCGGAAATTAAGACATCAATTCCTTCTATCTTGACGGCCAGGGCCTTACTTGCTTCAAAGCCCAGGTGGCAAAGAACCACTATTAAATCCACTTTTTTATCTAATAGGCTGATGAGGGGGGGAAGAACTTCTATTGGTTCTTTTACCGACACCTTTTTAAGCCCGGCCTTTTTTACCGGTCCGGGAAGCACGACCCCCACGATGCCGATTTTAATCCCTCCGGCTTCTTTAATCAGATAAGACCTGGACCATTTTTTTCCTTTACCCCAGTTAATATTGGCATTAAGCATGGGGAATTCGGCCAGCTCATCTATTTGGGAAAGAAGTTTGTTGCCATACAAAAATTCACCGGTTCCCAGGTTGAGGGCATCATAGTTCATTATATTCATGGCCCGGACAGTTGTTTCCCCGGTGATGAAAGGGTAGGGATCGCCTTTTTTTGTCAGACTGCCCCCATCCAGCAGGATAACATTTTTTTCTTTTTGACGAATGGATTTTATCAATGTTGCCCGGCGCGCCAGACCGCCCGCAGTGGCTCCTTTTCAGCCTGGGCATGGTCTGATATTGCTTTCGGAATCACTGGAAAAAATGATGGTGACAGTGGTCTCGGGTGGAAGTGAAGATGCCTTTGAGAAAGCGCAGGTAAGCAAAAAAATGCCCCCAGCCATTAAGGCAATGGTTAAAAATTCGGCAATTTTCATCATTGATATTCCTTCCCCTGTTATTTTAATCATAAATAAGGATGTCCGTTTTTCCAAAGGACTTATCCGCTTATTTATTCTCTGCTGTCAGCCGAAACAATGGGCTATCAGGACTGCCCTTCAATAAAGGGGGCTTTTGGAGCTTCTCCCCCGGTCCTTCTTCCAAAATTCCGATTTTTTTCAACCGTTCCGTATACAATTTTCCCACCCGGCCGGGACTGAGGTGGGTGGCGATATATTGATGGGCCTGCTCACCGACGGCAGCTCCCAGCTTGCCGTCTTCGTATACCCGGGTCATATGACAGGCGGCCTCTAAAAGATCGGGCTCCGCCCAAATCTGGCCTTTCTGGTAGGGCCCGATGTCTTCTTTGATTTCAATCAGTCGGTATCCTACCAAAAAGGAATTTTTGTTGTTCATGAAATCTACGTTTCCCGACCATTGAGTGGCGATCACCGGTTTTTTCAGGTACATGGCCTCGGCAATGGGAAAACCGAACCCCTCTGAGCGATGGAGGGAAACATAGCAATCCGCCAAAGATATCAAGGTATTGAGGGACTTTCTATCCAGGGCTTCGTTTAAAATAGTAATATTGGGGTTGTTCCCGATGGATTCTTGTATTAACTTGAGAGAAGAAGACCTTGCGTAAGAATTGTTTAGTTTAATAATCAGATGAACCCCTTTGTGGGATGGAGGAAAAGCCGTCTTAAATGCCTCAATAACTCCCAGCGGATTCTTTCTTTCGATAAAACTGCGGATGTCGAACATATATAAAAATATGAACCGGTCTTTCGGCAGGGAGAAACGATCCCTGGTTACCTTGAGGTCTGTTTGCATGTTGTCGGGATCTATGCAGTAAGGCATTTTTACCACGGGAACCGGGGATTTTCGGGCGATTGCCTCCTGGCAGAAACTGCTGGGAGCCCATACTTCATCCACATAATCGAAGCTCGCACACCATTGCTCCGGCCATTCCGGTAATTCCCAGTTCCAGAAACCGATGATGTAGTGTTTACCTTTAAACATTGGGCGGTATACCTCGTAGGCCCACAGGGTTCGGTCGGCATTAACGGCAAAAATACTGGCCTTGTAATGAAACTCATTGTGAACCGGTAAGGTGGGATCGACAAATTTAACCTTCTCTTCCTGGCTGCAGTCGATAGCCCTGGTATTCACATGACGGGCGTGAAGACTTTTTATTACCATCCGGCCTGCCTCGCCTACTCCCAGGTTGGCGGAAATGTAGGCAATTACGTTCACCCCCGTGCAGGGCAAAGGCTGGGGGGGAGGGGGATGATCGGAAGATTTTGAGGCACGGAGGAGATAAGGGGCGACCTTAATAAGGGACCGTTTTATTTTTTGACGGGCATTGGGGCTGATCCACCTAAAATAACCGTGATCTTTATATTTATAGGCCATTCGGTACAATGAATAGCCCGTGAAGTAGGCCAGTTTATTCTGAATGGCAGGAGGAGAAGGAGATCCTGTTTTTTTCAGGCTGTCTTTTATGGGGTCAACAAGTTCCCCGCTTACTCCGTAATCCTGGGGAGTTTTTTCGATAAACCAGTTAAGGTAGGGGCTTCCGTGATTCTCCCGGGGGCTGGGAAAGACTGCCTGCAAATCCGGTCTTAATTGGTGAATAATATTAGCAAAATTGGTGAACAGAGGCAATTTGTCGTCAACCGGCTGGTTGAGAAACTT
>DAOWNY010000189.1 GCA_030642325.1 Deltaproteobacteria bacterium | reverse complement strand
CACTCCCTTAATCCTCACTGCACTAACCGCCACCCCTGCCAAGGATGAAAGCATCACTCTCCTCAGGGAGTTGCCCAAAGTAATTCCAAAACCTCTTTCTAATGGTTCATACGAAAATTTACCATAAAAATCCGTTCTAGTATCTTTGTCAATTTCCAGCCTTCTTGGCTTAATCAAATTCTCCCTATTTCCTTCCATAAGCTCCTCTCGAACGTGAGAATTAAAAATAATTTAACTTTTTCAAAAAAGAGAGCTACTCTGCTGATTACTTTGAATACAGTTCCACAATGAGTTTCTCCTCAATCGGAAAAGTTAAATCCTCACGGGTAGGAAAAGAAAGTATCCTGCCCTTAAATTGATCCTTATCTAACTCCAGCCAATTGGGAACGCCCCGCCGACTAACTGTGTTCAAGGATTCGAGTATCCCGTTTATCTTTCTACTCTTTTCTTTAAGCTCTATTACATCTGCAGGTTTAATGATATATGACGGGATATTAACCTTTTTCCCATTTACCAAAAAATGACTATGCTTCACTACTTGTCTGGCTTCATTGCGAGATCTGGCAAAACCGAGCCTGAAAATAGTATTGTCCAGTCTTCTTTCCAGGAGCATCAATAAATTTTCCCCTGTAATGCCCTTTTGCCTTTCCGCCCTTTTGAAATAACCTCTAAATTGTTTCTCCATGAGACCATACATTCTTTTCACTTTCTGTTTCTCTCTAAGTTGTATCCCATAGTCCGAAACTTTGCGGGGCACCCGACTATGATCTCCTGGTGGATAAGCTTTTCTCTCAAAAGAGCACTTATCCGAATAACACCTATCCCCCTTAAGAAACATTTTCAAATTTTCTCTACGACACAGTCTGCAAACCGACCCTCGGTATCTTCCCAAATCAAACCTCCTTTACACTCTCCGCCTCTTGGGAGGACGACAACCATTATGTGGAATGGGAGTAACATCTTTTATTAAATTAACATGAAACCCGGAGGACTGTAGGGATCTTAATGCCGCCTCCCTGCCCGAGCCGGGACCTTTTATATAGACCTCTACAGACCTCACACCGTGCTCCATCGCCTTCTTAGCCACGTCTTCTGCTGCCTGCTGAGCTGCAAAAGGGGTACTCTTCCTGCTTCCCTTGAATCCGCGACCTCCGGCACTTGACCAGGCAATTACATTCCCCTCGGGATCGGTTATTGTAACGATAGTATTATTAAACGTAGCATTAATATGGGCTATGCCGTTTAATATGTTTTTTTTCTCTTTTTTCTTGGCTTTTCTCATTTTTATACCTGCTTAGTTATTTTCTTTTTCCTACCATTCTTCTCCGGGGGCCTTTTCTAGTTCTGGCATTTGTAGATGTCCGCTGTCCCCGAACCGGCAAAGATTTTTTATGCCGAAGCCCTCGGTAACAACCTGAATCCATCAGGCTCTTTATATTCCCTGCCAATTCTCTTTTCAGATCACCTTCCGTGGTATATTCCTGATCAATAACTTTCCTGATTTCTGCTACTTCTGATTCAGAAAGATCATCTGTCTTGGTATCAAGACCAACTCCAACCTTTTTAAGTATTTTTATAGAGGTTGATTTCCCTACCCCATGAATGTAAGTTAAGGCAATCTCAACCCTTTTATTTTTCGGTAAAGCTACCCCAGCAATTCGTGCCAATTTTTTTCTCCCCCTTAACCAACTTCACTTTCCAACTACCCCTGCCTCTGCTTGTGCCGTGGATTATCGCATATAACCCGCACAATACCTTTTCTTTTAATGACCTTACATTTATCGCAAATTTTTTTTACTGATACCCTAACTTTCATTTCACCCTCTTCATTTCGATCAATTAATTCAAAAATATCTTGGCGGATCATTCAACCTTACAAATGATACCAATCCGATTCTACTTTGATCGATATGTAATTCTACCCCGTGTAAGGTCATAAGGTGAGAGTTCCACTTTAACCTTATCACCGGGCAGTATCTTTATGAAATGCATCCTCATTTTACCGGAAATATGAGCCAAAACCTTATGCCCATTATCCAGTTCAACCCGAAACATTGCATTAGGTAATGGTTCCGTTACCTTTCCCTCGACCTCGATTGCTTCTTCCTTTGCCATATGTTTCCTACCTCTGTGTTCATTTAAAGACTATTCAACCCCTTCTCCCCTTTATTTTTCCCGTCTTCATAAATCCATCATAGTGCCTTACCAGCATATGAGATTCAATCTGTTGCATTGTATCCAAAGCAACTCCCACTACGATCAAAAGAGCGGTTCCTCCAAAATAAAAAGGTACATTAAACTGTTTGATTAAAATTGTGGGAAGTATACAGACAACAGCCAGATAAACAGCTCCTCCAAAGGTTATCCTCGTCAGAACCTTATCAATGAACTCAGCTGTTTTCTTGCCGGGCCTAATCCCCGGAATATATCCCCCATTCTTTCTCATGTTATCCGCAACATCAACCGGATTAAAAACAATCGCAGTATAAAAATAACAGAAGAAAACTATGCACCCTAGATAGATCAAATTATGCACCAGCATACCCGGAGCCAAATTGTCGGTTATTTTCTGCATCCAGGGATGATTGGTAAATTGGGCTATGGTGGCTGGAAACATAATTAGAGAAGATGCAAAAATTGGCGGGATCACACCGGAAGTATTTACTTTAAGCGGCAAATGAGAACTGAGCCCACCGTAAACCTTTCTTCCTACCACCCGCTTGGCATATTGTACGGGAATACGCCTCTGCCCAAGTTCTACAAAAATAATTACCCCCACCACTGTTATCATGGCTATTAACAGCAATAGGACGACAAATAAGCCTAATTCACCTGTGCGTAAAAGCCTGACGGTATTTATTGTTGCCCCCGGTAACTGAGCCACAATTCCCGAAAAGATAATCAGGGATATTCCGTTCCCGATTCCTCGTTCTGAAATCTGCTCTCCCAGCCACATAATAAAAGCTGTGCCGGCAGTTAGAGTAATGATTGTCAAAATACGAAATGACCATCCCGGATGAGGTACCACCATTTCTCCTCCAGGACCAGTCATCCTTTCCAGCCCAACACTAATGCCAAATCCCTGAATAAGGCTTAGTGCCACAGTCCCGTACCTCGTATACTGGGTTATCTTTCTTCTACCGGCCTCACCTTCCTTTGATAGTCTCTCCAAATGCGGTATCACAACCGTAAGCAACTGAAGTACAATTGAAGCACTTATATACGGCATAATTCCCAATGCAAAAACACTGAGTCGTTCAAGTGCTCCTCCGGAAAACATATCAAACAATTCCAGCAGAGTTCCTTTTGCCCGCTCAAAAAAAGAGGCTAGTGCATTGCCGTCTATCCCAGGTGTAGGGATATGCACACCAATTCTATAAACTGCAAGCATCAGTAATGTAAAACTAATACGCCTTTTTAACTCCGGTATCTTCCCAATCCCTTGTAATCCGCCAGCCAACCTATATCTCCTTTACACTACCCCCGGCCTTCTCGATTTTCATCCTTGCATTACTGCTAACTCGTTCAATCTTTACAACCAAAGGCCTGTCCAACTCGCCGTATCCCAGTAATTTTATCCCATCATGAATTTTATTAACTATCCCGGATGAAATAAGACTTTCCCGGTCAATTGTAGCACCTTCCGCAAATTTAGAAAGATCTCTAATGTTAACGATGCTGATTCTTTTCCTAAAAGGATTGCTGAAACCCCTCTTGGGAAGTCGACGGGCAAGGGGCATCTGCCCTCCTTCAAACCCCCGTCTCACTCCTCCACCCGAACGAGATTTCTGTCCTTTCTGCCCCCTGCAGGAAGTTTTACCATGTCCTGATCCTGTGCCTCTTCCTATTCTTTTTGGCTGTTTTTTTTCTCCGGGAGCTGGTTTTAACTCATTTAATCGCACTTCAAAATCCTCAACTATAAGTTTAATATTTTTGTCTAAGGCCAATTCTATTATATTGTATTTGATCTAGCCTGAATCTAAAACCGAAAGTAGAATACTGCAATGTAACATATTTTAAACTTTTTAAGTTATTTCTTCTGACTTTTACATCCGGACGAAATACTTGGAACAATAGTATATGTTTCCTGCCAT
>DAOWNY010000069.1 GCA_030642325.1 Deltaproteobacteria bacterium | reverse complement strand
GTTTTCGACCCTGTGACATAATAAATGAGCAAGCACATATGGTCAATCTGAAAATTTTTTGGTATTCCAGGCCGCTGACATTTTAGCGGCTATCATCCGGAAAACAGATCGGGAACGAAGAAGACTTACCCTATGCGACTCATATGTTGCAACTTCGTTGATGTTGCGGGCACAACTCAACTTAGAACGTGGCATATGAGTCGCTCTACAAAATCAGGCAAATTAAAAATCATATCACACAAGGCGGTGTCCCACTTGGAAAGAGAATTTTTATCGCCGCTCATAATTCCGGGAACCAATAATTATCTGCTCACCCCCTTAAAATCTCTCATAATACCTAACTGCTAATAGCTAATAACCGCACAGCTTGCAAAATTTCACCTTTGCTCCCCCATCACGGAAAAATGTGGAACGATATTGATGGAAACGAATTTTTACCCCCATCCGTATGTTTTCAACACCCCTGCAACTACCGTATTTTTCAAGTCATTTCCCCTGATAGCTTACTTATCTCTTGACTGATGTCACGGATAAGGGTAAGGTTGATGCTCAATCCGGATCAGGCTGGGTGATTTTTTTGATAATGCCGCAAGGAAATTGTCCCCGGCCCAATTTTAGAATGGCGGTTATCGGAAAACACAAACCGATATCCGTAATATTAACATATTTGGATTAAGGGGGATTGAGTGATGAAGAAAGAAAAGCTTGATTTAACGAGTCCTGACTTACAAAAATTCATTTTTTATCTTTCAAACGGCCAGACCGCAATGATAACCTGCAGTAACAAGGAAAATACCGAAAGAGGGATTATCTCTGTGAGCTGGATAACCCCTACTTCTTTTGATCCCTTTTTGATGTCAATCGTAATGGCCAAGGGCACAAAGGGAAGTCCGACCTACCGATATTCTTACGCACTCATAAATGAGACCGGGGAATTTGGGATAAATATTCCCTCAAAAGAGTTGAAACATGCTGTCTTAAAAGTGGGGACCAAACATGGGGATGAGGTGGATAAGTTCGTAGACGCCGGCTTAACGCCTTTTTATGGGGGCGGGATTACTCCTCCATTGATCGAGGAGTGTTTTCTGAATATTGAATGCAAAGTGCTTCAGGAATTTGATACGGGAGATCATGCGGTGATAGTTGGTAAACCGGTGGCTGTCTTGTATGACGTGGGGGTGTTTGCAGAGGGAAGCTTTCAGCAAAAATATACGGATAAGAACAATCAGATCCATTTCATCGATATACTGCCCAACATGGTGTAAAGGGGCAAACCATGTCAAGTGAGAAATAACCTTACGAAGGGAGCCAAAGGATCAGCGGCATGCCGAGAAGGGGGATCCCAGGATTTTAAAATAAATTATTCCGAGTTTTTTTGCCGGCCGTTTTATTCTTGAACCCCGGTGCTGTTTTCATTAGAAGGAATAATTTATTTTTGTTGTTATTGAATGAGTTTTGTTGGTGACTTTAAACCTATCATAAGTGCAAGGTGAAGTAAGATTAGCAAAAAAAGGAGGAACAATTATGGGAAAGGTTGGAATAATTGGTGTTGGACAAAGTAAATTTGTCAGGGGATTTGCGGGCTCAATCAGGGAGCTTGCTTTTGAAGGTTTTAAAGAGGCTCTGGTGGATGCTAAGATACAAACAAAGGATATTGATGCCTCTATAATTGCCTCCGCCCCCGAATATGATAAGCAGAGATCTTCTGCCGGAGTTGTCGCTGAGTATCTTGGTCTTATTCCTCAGCCCACTTTTTATATTGAAACGGTCTGTTCTTCCAGCAGTACCGCTTTAAAGGTTGCCTATTCGATGATAAAGGCGGGGTTGCATGATGTCGTTGCGATCGTAGGTTTCCAGAAAATGTCGGAAATTTCTTCAAATGAATCACAGGAAAGAATGGGGCGAGGAGCCGATATCCAATGGGAATCCCCCTTCGGGACTATGATGCCTGCCTATTATGCCATGTATGCTCAGGCCCATATGGCTAAATATGGTACTACCGGAGAAGATCTGGCAAAAATAAGGGTTAAGGCAGCTACTTATGGTCAAATAAATGATAAAGCTGTTTACAGAAAGCCGGTAACCATGGATATGTTTACCGATCCCAAAAGCAACATGTCTTCTCCGGTAGCAAAACCTTTGAGGGTGGGAGATTGTTGTGCCAATGCAGACGGCAGCTCCTGCGTCATCGTAGCAAGTGAGGAAAGAGCTAAATCTCTGTGCGATAAACCCGTTTGGATTTTGGGTATCGGAGCAGCTTCCGAGACGGTAAATATGGCCGGCCGCGATCTTTTCACCGGTCTGAATGTGGGAATTGAGGCAGGAAGACAGGCATACAAGATGGCAGGGATTACCTCTAAAGACATTGATATAGCTGAGGTGCACGACTGCTTCACCATTGCGGAGATGATGGCATATGAAAATTTAGGTTTTGCCAAGACGGGGGAAGGGAAGGACCTGATTGCCGGCAAAGAAACCTATAAGGAAGGAAGTATCCCGGTTAACGTGGATGGCGGTCTGCTTTCAAAAGGTCATCCCATCGGAGCCACCGGAGGCTCCCAGATCAGGACAATAGTTCTTCAACTGCGGGGAGAAGCCGGTGAGATGCAGGTAAAAGATCCGGAGCTTGGTCTTGTTCATAATATCGGTGGGGTCGGTCTTTATGGAAATGTTACTATAATGGGGAGGTAAGATAATGGCTAAAAAAGAGGTAGATGATAGATTTAAAAAATTCGGCACGGTAAGTTTTACTGCCATTACCAAGACTAATGATTTTATCAGCCATCTTGAGGACGGTAAAATAATGGGCACCAAATGCAAGGAATGCGAAGCAGTTTATTTTCCTCCGAGATCGGATTGCTTTAAGTGTTTAAACAGCAATATGGAATGGTTTGAAGTTACCGGCACCGGTAAACTGCTTAGTTTCAGTGAGTTACAATACGGTCCGGTAGGGTTTGAGAAAGATCTTCCGTACATTATTGCTATTCTTGATTACGGCTTTCACAAGGTTTTCGGCAGGATTTCAGATGATATCCCCTATGATGGTTTGAAGGTAGGGATGGAGCTGCAAACCGTTCCCAATACCCTTTCCAATGGACAGCTAAATTATGTTTTTAAGCAGCCCTAAGTGTCTGACGGGATTGTGGGATTGTCCGATAGCCGGGAGGGATATTTTTCGGAGATCATGGGTGAATTGACGCAATTTCTGTTTCCATAATATTCATTTGTCACTAGGTTAAAGAACGGAAGTATTTCCGAGTGAAGAATTTTATCCCATGCGTATTGATGCATTACCTTATGAAACATACGGTGTGGTTTTAAAGTGTGAAGAAAATCCAATGTTTTTCGGGCGATTGCTTTCGGGGAATCGCCCAGATCGAATATGCATACATCATCCCCGCCGATTTCCACAAAGGCGGGGATGTTGGAGCATACGACGGGTAACTTGATTATCCCTGATTCCAGGAGGGTGAGACCGAAACCTTCCTCAAGGCTGGGTAGTAATACACAATCGGCGATGGCGTAAAGGTCGGAAATGGAATCATTATCAATAACTATCTGCTTTCCGCTTTTAGTGGTATAACCAGTCAGAATAAACACCTTATTTTCCATCCCCAGTTCCCGAACCAACTCTTTTAGTTTATCATGGTATTCCACTGTTTTTATTTCGTGTGGGTCATAGGCTCCGGTCACCAGCAACCGGGCATCAATCCCTAAATCGTTGATGGCATGGGTTATCCTGATGGATAATTCTACATTTTTACGGGGATGCAACCGGGCAGGCTGGACCAAAATCATTTCTCCCTCCAGGAGCTTCTCATTCCGGATAAGGCTCATGATATCGGGATGGATCCGGAAAAAGTTTAAGGGATCAATCCCGTTTGGAATCACCTGGAGCGGTTTTTTGTTACCATATAGCTCGCTGAACTTTTTTTTACGAGCTTTAGAGATGGCTACATAATAGATTTCAGGATGGGTTTGTTTTAAAATATTCCAGGGAGGTTGGTCCAAATAAACCGGATATTCCGAATAAAAGTAAGGTGAATCATGATTCCAGCTCACGACGGGCAGATGGCCATCCCCGGCAAACCAGTGGAGGGCGTAAGTTAACGGCAGGTTGTAATGCATGGTCATTACATTGTGGGCAATCAGGATATGAAATTTACGGAGAGCATCTCTCAGATATTGATAAATTTCCCGGGCTAAATCATACATTTTGGTCAGGTCATGCTCAAGGACCAATTGGTGGGCAGCCAGGATTTGTTCATTCTGGGAGCCCAGGAGGGGATTGATTTCCACCGGATGTTTATCGGTAAATTGTTTCCCGTTACCGGCAAAAATTTTTACTTGTTGTTGATACTGGTGTAAAAGGAGGGATTGCTGTCGAACTATTTCTTCCACCCCACCCACCACCGGCGGGCAGGAAAAGTGGAGAAAAGCAACGTTTAAATTTTCCATATTATTCTCCGTATTCAATTTGCAAGAGGTGAATGAGATATAAAAGAGTTTCTTCCAGGATTTCGTATGAAAAGTGCTTTCTGGCCAGCTGATAATTTTTTTCCACCATCTGCTCACGGTATTCCTGGTTATCAAGAACTTCATAAATTTTATCGACGGTTTTATCGGTCACAAATCCATCGATGGCAATGACATCAAATCCCTTGGGCTCGATATCCATAATATATATGGAGTAGCGGTTAACTACGATGGGTTTTCGATAATAGATGGTTTCCAAAAACGCATTACCAAAGCCTTCGTACCCGGATGGATAGGTTATTAAATCGGCAGTTTGATAGATATCGCCAACGCTGTAAATTTTTTTACCGGACGGCCCTTCCTTTCTTTCAGGGCCGATGATCGATTCAATGGAGACCATTTTTGTTTTTATATTTTTTGAATAATTTATCAGGCGCTGATTATATGAATCTCCTTCATCGGTGGCAGAATGGGATATTATCAAAGCAGGGTTTGACAATTTCATCAAATATACTATTTCAAGGGCCCTTTCTATCCATTTTCGGGGCACTACCCTGGTGGGCTGCAAAATAAACAGGTCATCCATTGCCAAGCCGATATCATCACGTAGTCTTGCGCAGTATCCGTCGGGAGGGGGAGGGGGGGAGGCAAAATCATAAACGTTATGGATAACGGTATTAGATATCCCATTGCGGTAGCTTAATTGTTGACTGGCAATAGAGTTGATGACCACGTGTTGAACGGAAGGGAGATTGGGGGGGAAAGCCTTGCAAAGATAATCAGCTGCTCCATTAATCAAAAAACGGTCCCTCTCCCAGTGGAAGTCATGGTGATGGGCAATGGTGGGAAAAGATGTTTCAGCTATAAATTCGGTGATCGCCAAACCCAGCGGCAAATTCATGGGGATAGTCAGGACATTCTCGCAAATCAGGAGATTGATTTCAAATTGTCTGACAAACAAGTAGATTTTATTTTTTAGATAATCCGTCATTTTTCGAATTAGTTCGCTAATTTCTCGGGGACGGACGGGTTTGCCAAAACAGACCTCATTAATTTTTTTAATTTGCGGATGATCAAAATGGAACTCCTCCACCTTAAAACATTTTTCCGGGGGACGATCGTTTTCCCCCGAAAGGTAGAAGCAATGATATTCGTTTCGTTCCAGGACAGATGCCCATTTTTCTATCTCCAGAGAGACACCGTCGGTTCCGGCAATTCTGGTGGAGATGAATCCGATGTTCTTAAATGAATTATTTTTTTTGCGAAGTTTCATGATAATCTCCCAGGCAAGGGGGTTAAAATTTAAAAGGGTAGTGTGGATTCTGAGTAGTTACTCTGAGTTTAAAAAAGATATTCAACCACGTCCCTTAATGAGTCTATCCTCTTAATGTCGATAAGAGAGTGAAAATTTGACAAATTTTTGCTATGGTGAGGAATCAGGCATTTTTTGAATCCCAGTTTTACTGCTTCATTAACCCTCATTTCCCAGTGGCTGATTCCCCGCACTTCTCCTGCCAGCCCTACTTCACCGAAGATTATGGTTTTGGGATCAATTGATTTGTTGAGCAGACTGGAAACGATGGAGGTGGCAATTCCCAGATCCAGGGCCGGTTCATCAATCTTCACACCGCCGGCAATATTCAGGAAAATATCCTGATTGAGCAAACTGAACCCCGCTTTTTTTTCCAGAACGGCGGCAAGCAGAGATACACGATTGTGGTCAACCCCCAGAGTGGTTCTCCGAGGTGTTCCAAAAACAGCAGGGCTTACCAGTGCCTGGACCTCTACCAAAATCGGGCGGGTTCCTTTTATGCTGGGAACCACCACCGAACCCGCTACTCCGATGGATCTTTCGGCAAGAAATATCTCGGAGGGATTACTGACTTCTAAAAGTCCACAATCCCCCATTTCAAATACGCCGATTTCATTGGTGGAACCGTAGCGATTTTTTGTTGCCCTAAGGATTCGATAGGGGTGCCCGCGGTCTCCCTCAAAGTAGAGAACTGTATCCACCAGATGTTCTATTACCTTTGGGCCGGCAATGACCCCTTCTTTGGTAACATGTCCGATCAGAAAAATGGGAATCCCGGTTTTTTTTGCAAGGTACATCAATTTTATCGAGGATCCCCTCAATTGACCGACACTTCCCGGTGCCGATTCCATTGAAGTAGTATAGACGGTTTGAATTGAGTCAATTACCAGACATTGAGGCTTGAGGATTTTAATTTCTTCGAGGATCTTCTCCAGGGAATTTTCCGCAAGGATATAAAGGTTGGAAGAGGATGCATCCAGCCGATCCCCTCTTATTTTGGTCTGATTAATCGATTCTTCACCGGAAACATAGAGCACCTTGAGTTTTTTTTCGCCTAGTTTATTCAGGGCCTGAAGAAGAAGTGTTGATTTACCGATTCCCGGATCTCCTCCAATGAGAATCAGTGATCCCCGGACTATCCCCCCCCCCAGAACCCGATCAAGTTCTTTGATTTCGGTCTCAATCCTTTCTCCCTGGTCGGTTTTTATCCTGTCAATGGGGATAGGGGATGAACTCCTGTCCGGGCTGATGGACACCCCATCTCTCAAAAGAGAGGGGGGCAGGGAGGTTTCCTCTGCAAGGGAATTCCATTCATTGCAGGCAGGACAGCGGCCCAGCCATTTTGGAGATTGGTATCCGCAGGATTGACATGAAAAAATCGTTTTAATTTTAACCATAAAGTTGATTGTCTGTAATTACTCAAGGTTGATCGTGTTTTGCCCTTCATAATTTTTTAAAATTTATGAGTTTAAAGCATACTTTCGTCTAACCTTCTTGCAGGCACCCTTGAATTTGTTTAAGCGGTATGTATTTTTTGTCCCCGGGTTACGTAGAGTTCGTTTTCGAATTACGCAAAAGACCGCTTGGCATATCGCAGGTACCGGAAGAATCCCGGATTAATTCGCTAACTAACCTTGAATTGTGAAATTCTGAACCCCGGCAGTTATAATTGTTGTGTCATTAAAAAAATGGGGCGGAAGAAAAAATATTTTTAAAGTTTGTGTGACGATATATCCAGATGCCGGTAAGCTGTATCAGTAACCCTTCTTCCACTGGAGGTCCGGATCAGGAATCCGATTTTCAATAAAAATGGTTCTACCACGTCCACTAAAGTATCTGATTCTTCCTGCAAGGTAGCGGCAATTGCTTCCAGCCCCGTGGGACCACCTTTATAAAATTCAATAATGGTTGTCAAAAATTGTCGATCTAAATTGGTCAACCCGATTTCATCGATTCCTTCCAACTGTAGTGCCCGATCTACAATCGTTTTAGTGATGTCACCATCTCCCATGACCTGGGCGTAGTCCCTTGCCCTTTTCAAAAGGCGGTTGGCGATTCTGGGGGTGCCCCGGGACCGTCTGGAAATTTCCAGGGTACTTTCATCATCTATGCTTATTTCCATAATGGTGGCGGATCGTTTAACAACCCTCGAAAGTTCTTCGATAGAGTAGAAAACCAGATTACGAAAGATACCGAACCGTTCTCGCAAAGGGGCGGAAAGGAGTCCCACCCGTGTGGTTGCCCCCACCAGGGTAAATTTTTCCAGTCGGTAGCGGTGACTGCGGGCATGCACTCCCTTATCAAATATGAAATCAATGGCAAAGTCTTCCATGGCCGGATAAAAAAGTTCTTCAACAATTTTGGGAAGGCGGTGGATTTCATCGATGAATAGAACATCACCCATTTCCAAATTGGTCAGGATGCTGATCGCCTCACCCCCTTTTTCAATTGCGGGACCGGAAGATGTGATGATATTTGTTTCCATCTCGGTGGCAATTATTCGGGCCAGAGTTGTTTTGCCCAAACCAGGGGGTGCATGAAACAGTATATGGTCGAGAACCTCTTCCCTCTTTTTGGCTGCTTTAATGGCAATGTTTAAGGATTCGACCACCTGAGTCTGCCCGATATATTCCAATAGATTGCGGGGTCTGAGATTCCACTTGTCCTCCGAGTCGGAATATAATTGACCGGGATTAAGGGGGGAACCCT
>DAOWNY010000370.1 GCA_030642325.1 Deltaproteobacteria bacterium | reverse complement strand
CCCACCTTCCAATATTAAGGTCTGATTCAGGGAACCGGTGAGAATTATATTGGATATTCCCGTCAAGTTCGGGCAGTGTTTTGGGGGTTTGCTCAGATCAATTTTATCCATTTGGTTGAGGAGATGAAATTTGACCATATCATCATCCGTCAGTTCCACCCTCTCTTTTTCATTGAAGAATCCCCCCTGGGCCTGGTATTTTTTTGTAAAAACGAATACCGCATCCTTTGAGTTTACCTCGGCCTTCAGGTCAAAAAAATCAAAACAGAGAACTTTCCCGAAGTCGATGGTGATATTTCCGGTAATGGAACTCTTTTTGAAGAGATCATTTTTGATTAGACAAGAGTAGATTTTGGAGGTAGTCATTACTTCGAAGGCCTTCTTATAAAAAAAACCTCGATTTATCTCCTGGGGAGGAATGATCTTGGCAATATCAAGATAAGGAAGGTTGAGGACAAAAGAGATGACGGGTTTTGAAAAATTTTCCAGGGTTCCCCGGGTCTCGAAAAAGAAGTCGTCAAAGTAAGCCTGGACAGGATTGAATACTACTGATCGTTCGTTGAATGTTATTATTCCGGTGAGATTTTGAATTTCAGAACCGGAAGGAAGATATTTTATATCAGTATTATTTAAGGCTAATTCACCTTTGAATTTAAGGTGTTCGATTGTTTTTGCCAAACCGGCAATTTCTATTTTTCCGGAAATAAGACCCCTTCCCCAATATTTATTTAAAAAGGGAAGGGAGGAGATGAGGTCTTTCACCCGCAATTTATCGGATGTCCCGGTTAATTGAAGGTAAGGAAAGATGTGTGGGGTTCCGATTTTTCCCTGGATGAGAAACGGAGATTCCCCCCAAATTCCGGTCAGTTTTATAATATCAAGACCATTAGTCTCAAATTTAAACTGACCTGCCAGTTGCGAGAGGGGAAGTTTCAGGAGGGGGTGGGATAACGCTGCTTTATAGATGTTCAGTTTACCCTTATAAAAAAGGGCGGATTTCCCGGTTACTTTTTTGGTTATATTCAGATCTAAGGCGGCCTTCCCCTCAATATTTTTTATCCCTTGCAGGAAGGAATGAAACCGGTTGGCCGGTTTTTTCCGGGAAGTTGAAATTGACCTTAAGTCTTCAAGATCCAAATCAATCCCCAGCGACAGATAAACCACCGGCGAGTTGAAAAGATGGAGAACAGTTCCTTCCCCCCGCAATAATTTTGAGTTGCGGTAGTTTCCCTTGATCAGGGAGATATGAATCTTTTCATTTTCAAACCTTAAGGAACCTTTAAGATTATGAATCGGTTCAAGCGGGTCGAAAATATTTAAGGCCAGATCCCGGAACTGCAACCGGGCGATTATGGAGTTATTTTTTGAAAAACCGGTTAATTGCCTGAAGTCTTCCAGTTTATCTTCATATCTAATATTAAAATGCGTTATCAACCCCCGGAGGATGGATTTATTAAAAGAGCGGGACAGGTCGGCGGATAGAGGGAGGGAGGGAAGGTAT
>DAOWNY010000348.1 GCA_030642325.1 Deltaproteobacteria bacterium | reverse complement strand
TGGCTTGGCTATAGTGTTTTAATAGGCGTGGTGGCCGGATTAGGTTCAACTCTCTTTTATTACTTGTTGGACCTGAGTCATTCCTTTTTTACTAATTTTCTGGGGGGATACTTTCCTCCCCTGCCGGCCGGAGAACCTTCCCCCATGATGAAGGCATCCCCCTCCCACAACTGGTTTCTTTTTGTCATACCCGCTTTTGGTGGTCTGATTTCAGGATTTATTGTCTATAGCTTTGCGCCGGAGGCAGAAGGACATGGCACGGATGCCGTAATTGACTCTTTTCATCGGCTTAAGGGAGTGATCAGAAAACGAGTGCCTGTGGTCAAATTCATTTCTTCCATAATAACAATCGGCTCGGGAGGGTCAGCGGGAAGAGAGGGTCCCATTGCCCAAATCGGGGCAGGATTCGGTTCCTATTTAGCTACTTTGCTGAAGCTTTCTGATCGCAACCGGAGGATTATGCTTATTGCCGGGGCCGGGGGAGGGATCGGAAGTATATTCAGGGCTCCATTGGGAGGGGCGCTCTTTGCCACCGAGGTTCTTTACCGGGAACCGGAATTTGAATTTGAAAGTATTATCCCGGCCATTATTTCTTCAATTGTGGCCTACTCCACCTTCTCCTCATTTTATGGCTGGGGGGTACTCTTTGATACCCCGGTATATCTTTTCAGACATCCGGTTACATTGCTCTTTTATGCTGTTTTGGGAATCCTGTGTGCTTTAATGGGAATAGTGTATATAAAAGTTTTTTATGGTTTTCGGGATCGTTTTTTCAATAAAATAAGGATTCCCAGCCATTTTAAACCGGCAATCGGCGGATTGATGCTGGGGGCGCTGGCCTTTTTTCTTCCTCACGTTCTGGGCGGCGGTTACGGGTGGATCCAACTGGCACTTTATGGAAAATTGACAATCTGGCTGATGCTGATATTGGCCATTGCAAAAATATTTTCTACTGCCTTTACGATAAGTTCAGGGGGAAGCGGGGGGGTGTTTGCCCCTTCATTATTCATTGGGGGCATGTTGGGAGGGGCATTTGGCGGGACCTGCCATCTTCTTTTTCCCTCTCTCATTGATCAACCAACCGCCTTTGTGTTGGTCGGGATGGGAGGATTTTTTGCAGGGGCAGCCAATGTCCATATTTCTTCCGTAATCATGGCCTGTGAAATGACCGGGAGCTATGGACTGCTTGCCCCTTTGCTGCTGGTGTCTACCATAGCCTTCTTATTCACCCGGCGGTGGAGTATCTATGAAAAACAGGTGAAAAGCAGGGTTGATTCACCCGCTCATTTCGGGGAATTTGTCATTGATGTCTTAAAAGATTTAAAAGTGAGGGATGTGGTATCCGCCGATAAACAGCTGGTATCCATTCCCGAGGGGATGACCCTTAAGGAAATTCTCCATCTTATAGTGGATGCCCCAGGATCTTATTTTCCGGTGATAAATGCGGAGGGACGCATGACGGGAATCATATCTTTGGACGATCTTCGTCATATCATTTATGAAAAATACATGCTTGGTTTGATCGTGGCAAAGGATATTGCCACGACTACGGATATCATTACCGTAACTCCCGACGAGGATCTCCATAGCGCCATGCGGAAATTTACAACCAAAAATATTGAAGAGCTACCCATGGTAAACAGTTCAGATCCAGGTAAAGTAGAGGGAATTCTAACCAGAAAAGATGTACTGATAGCTTACAATCAAAGGCTGGCGAATGTTTAGTAAAACAGGGCGTAACCGCCTTACAAGGTTAAGTAAGAAAATGGCGGTTAGCCTTTAGCAGATTGCTATTAGTGTCATGTCACGTGTCAAATGACGTAAGATTGCGCAGTATTTTTTTCTTTCTGCA
>DAOWNY010000283.1 GCA_030642325.1 Deltaproteobacteria bacterium | reverse complement strand
CTGGTGACTTTCGGGATGATAATCGCCGGTAATATGTTCCAGGTAACGATAATCCTTGACTACCCCTGTTTTTGGCATTATAGCGCCCCCTTTTAGTTTTATTACGGAAATTTTTTTCTACTTCTAAGACTATAACAACCCCACTGCTGTCATGGGGAGGGCAAAAAACCAGCTTATTCCTTTCTTGGATATTCAGGTTAAAAAGGGAGGATAAAAATAACAAACCAGAGCTTATGATCTACAGGGGAAGGAGTCGAGCGAAAGAGACATATCATTTTATCAGAATATCTCCCATGCATTTTCCAGGCATCTTTAATTACAACCGGATTAAAACCATTGCCATTAAGGGATATTGTTGTAACCCATCAAGCTATAACGGGAGGTATCTCGTTTTCCATTACGTCTATTTCTTCCAGTCCCGTTGCAATATAATCTTTTTTGGATGGAAAATCGAAATCCTTTTTAGCTTGAGTCTCCAACCATTCACTTTTTTTCCGAAGATACAGGGCATAATTCCCCATTCTTTTTTTAACCCCATCTTTTTTTGCATCAAAACACTGGTAACACATGGAGCCCAAATTGTTACCGTCATCATCATAAACATCAATTTTTACGGTATCGGTTTTATAGCTGTTACCACACAAAAAACAAATCTCTTTAAATTTAGTATAAATAGTATTAAGCATTAACTTCATTACTATTCCTCCAAAAAGATAAAGGGGGCGTTATGTTGCAGAAATTACGTAATTAAATATAATTTTTCCTATCCGGCTTTTTGCCGGATGAAACGGCCCTGGTTACACATGAAGTCGTAACCCCGAGATATCGGGCAACTTCTGCTCCCGAATACCCTAAATCCTTAATCGCTAACCAGGAAAATGTATGGCGTGTTTCCACGATTTCGTGCCTTCGGCTTCCGGATCGAAGTTCATTCATCGAAATTTTATTAGCCTCACTCACCTTTTTGGCCAATGAAGAAAGGTTCATTGTTTTTGTAGTTAGCCTCAAATTTTTTTTGCCAAGGCCATCCATTTCGGATAAAACGTTATCTACAAACTCACCATCTCCCAGCACCCTCTGGTCGGATGCCTGCTTTTCACCACGTTTTCTTAAGGCCGTTACCTCGGCCCATCCTCCCCGGCTCCTTATTAGCCCGCCTCCTACCAGCTCAGGCCTTCTTCCCAGGGAGATTCCCTGCTCTACAAATTTAAGATAATTGTTTTTTCCCGAGGAACCCTTTCCAAAAAAAGATAATATATAATCGGTATCCTGCCAATCACGCTTAATATACCCCATCAACACTGAATGACCTGACTTGGCCGATTTATTAAGCTCCTCAACATTTTTAACCAAATTTGTTCTCAATAAATTCAGATGGACATATCGCACCAGTTCCTTTAAATAAGTATCTTCCTGACAAACAATCGATTTATACCGATTCTGAAAAAGATGACCGTGGCGCTTGTGGCGTTTGTTGAAATTTACCACATACCCGGTAAGCAATTTACGCATACTGGATGACAGTGGTCTTTTTTTTGTTTTGCAAAGTATATGGAAATGGTTTGGAAGCAATGCCCAGGCGTAGATATCCATCGAACCATCTTCTGCCAGTTCAGCTAACCGGGAGATGAAATCGGTTTGATCCTTGTTGTTTATAAATATATTTTTTTCTTCAATACCCCTGCCCATGACATGGTGCATGACACCCGGGGCATCCAACCTTGCTGACCGTGGCATGGCAAATGCTCTCATATCGTATATTTAATGTCAAGCACTTTCTGCACGAACGTCCCCTCTTGTTCTCCGGATAAACGGATATCCAAGTAAACCACTTGCCAAAAACCAGAGGGTGGAAGGAATGGGGACAGGGGCGGTTGTGGTTGTGGTTGTGGTTGTAATTGTGAGGTAGGGGGATTTCCATCCGCTGTAATGCTCTTTGCTGAAGAAAAAAACATCTTCCAAAAAAGGACTTACCAGCAGGGTTACAAATGAATCTGTCTGATCAGCCAACGGGTCCCATGCTCCGGTTTCAGAGAGGTCAAAACTCACCCAGTCCCAGGGAAAAAGGATATACTCTCCACCCAACCAGGAGCCCATACTCCCGCCATCGGGCCGGTTATTCCAGGTGATGGAAGATTCATCCCAGTTATCATCTGAAATATGATATAAATTAATCCAGGCAGTGGAACCGTAAAAATGAAAAAGATTGAGGGTAGCCCCGGTAATTGTTTCTTCCTCCCCGATACCCCCGAGATAAAAACTTAAGTAAGCATGGCTGGAACTAGCTCCTCCACCGGTATAAAGGTAGTTAAGTCTGCCGTAGTTATTGCCGGGCGCCCACTGTTTCACATGGGCATCATCATCGGGAAACAGCGTATAAGTTGCAGCTTGGGTATTTGCCGCTGTCATGGCAATTACAATCAAAGATGCAAGTATTAAAAATTTTATTCTTACTAAAACGGCCATTTAAATAACCCTCCTCGATGTTAAGCATTTGGTGAACCTTCTGCTCTTAAGCAAATCATGTAAGTTTTAGGGTCGAATAACAGTCCCCTGCTCTCGGTTCAACCAAAACAGATGACCTTAATGACCTCCATTGTAGCTAAAAATAATGTTTTTTGATACAGACAGCTGCTTACCGCTCTATTTTTTTAGCAATATCCGTTTTTTGATCGTAATTGAAACGATCTTCAAAGATTTTTATCGAGGCAGCCTTCTCCAGACGCCTTGTTACCTCCTCGAAAGCTTTGCTCTCTTTCTGCCTGAGGATGGTTAACCTGATCTCCTTTTTCACTTTTTCAAATGGCTTGAGACCTGCCGGAATATATCGGTCAACCTTTAGAATGTGGTAACCAAACCTGGTTT
>DAOWNY010000314.1 GCA_030642325.1 Deltaproteobacteria bacterium | reverse complement strand
GCTGGGTTTTCCGGTGGTACTCAAGGTATCTTCCTCCATTCTTTCCCACAAATCAGAGGTGGGAGGGGTTAAACTGGATTTAAAAGATGGTGAATCCGTAAGTAAGGCATATCACGATATCCTGGCGAAGGCGGAATCTCACGATTCCCGGGCGCAGGTTACCGTTCAAAAAATGGCACCGCCGGGGGTGGAAATCATTGCCGGAGTTAATCAAGATCCCCAGTTCGGACCGGTTATAATGTTCGGGATGGGGGGGATCTGGGTAGAAATCCTCAAAGATGTTTCTTTCCGGATTATTCCCATTGAACCCCGTGATGCCCGGGATATGATGAGTGAGATTAAGGGACGTCCCCTGATTGAAGGATACCGGGGAAACCCTCCGTTGGATAAAGATAAAATAGTTCAGTTGCTCTGCTCACTTTCTCAGATGGTGATGGATTACCCTCTTTTTCAGGAAGTGGATCTTAATCCTGTCCTGGCTTATCCTGATGGGATAATGGTAGTAGACGCCCGAATGGTGATCAAGGCGGACTAAGCCATCTTCGGGGCCGCCCGGCCTGAAGATAAGATAAGGATTTCCGGATGCGTGTTTTAATCTTCGGTCTTGGCGGTGTGGGACAAATATTTGCCGGTTTTCTTAAAAAAGGGGGGCATCATGTTACCGGGATCGGCCGGCAATCGGTGGTAAAAACCATAGAAAAACAGGGCATTACCATCACCGGTATCTGGGGCGAACACCAAATCAGGTTGGATCATGTCCATACTGATATAAACGAGTTACCGGTCAGCCGCTTTGATTTGATCCTGATCAGCGTAAAATCATTTGATACCAAGTCCGCCGTCTGGGCGATAAAACCATACATTGACCATAACACCTTAGTCGTTTGCGCCCAAAATGGTTATGGTAATTATGAAACCGCTTGCGCAATCCTGGAAAAAAGACAGGTAATATTGACAAGGCTCTTGTTTGGCGTAGAATTACTTGCCCCGGGTTCGGTAAAAGTCAGTGTATGCGGAGATGATGTAATCGTCGGCTCACCGGAAAATACCATTTCCCGGGAAATACTTGAAAGTCTGGCCCAAATCTTTTCCCGGGCGGGGATACCCTCCCGTTATTCCCCTGATATAATTAAATTCCTGTGGGGTAAAATCCTTTATAATTGCTCACTGAACGCATTGGGGGCAACCCTGGAGGTCCCTTACGGTACCCTGGGGGATAATAATAATCTAAGAAAAATTATGGATTCGGTGGTAAGGGAAATATTTGCGGTCGCCAAATTTTATCAAATTCCTTTTTTTTGGGATAAACCGGAGGAATACCTCCCCCACTTTTACGAAAAATTACTTCCCCTCACCTCTGCGCATCATTCTTCCATGCTGCAGGATATCCAAATGGGAAAAAAGACTGAAATTGATGCCCTGAACGGTGCCATGGTAACCCTTGGCAAAAAGGCCGGGATTGACACCCCCATAAATTGGGTGTTAACCAAAATTATCAAAGCCAAGGAAGCTATCTGTATGCAAAAGGGGAGCAAATGACTTTGGGGCTGTCTCTTTGAATCACCGTTAATCTATTTCGGGTTCATTGAAAAGTAGGCATTTATAAATATGCCCACCAGATTTTTTACAACCTCTCTTGCGCCCTTGCCACTCATGTTGTTGCCCAAATAGTCAATTGACCAAGTTGTGGCAAATTCCTCGATTCCGGGATTCCGGACTAAAGTAACCCTTTGCAGAAAATCAACGTCAACATTGTAAAAATAGGAACCGGGGATTTCCTCTTCTTTTATCCGGACACACACATATAAATAGGGGCCGCCTTTTTCCTTACGCCATTCTTCTTTAGATAACACTGTGATTCCAGCTGACCGCAGTTTTCGCTCAACATCCTTTAGCAACTGTTTTTTAGTCAACCCATCTTTTTCAATTTCAGGCTTGGGAGTTTCGATCAAAACATGTATCCCCGCGAGACCACCAAGTGTTGCCCGGGTGGGTCCGATGTCGATGGGAAACCCGGAACGGTTAAACCCCAACAAACAAAGCGGCACAAGAAACAAGATAAGATACCATTTTCCCTCAATCATCTTTTTTCCTCCTTTTTCCGTGTTTATTAATGGGTCATAAAATAGATTACCTGTTTATCTTCCTTAAAATATTATTCAAGATTCATTGACCGTAAGTTTTTCTCGCTAAGGGTAAGGCACTGAAAGACATACTGACGGAAAATAATTTTTTTTGTCGATGGGGTTAATGTTTTGGAGCAAAAATTAACCCAAATTTCTCCGGTACCCCAACAATTTTCTTCTTTTTATAATCAAAAAATACTATCCCTGTTTTGGCCCTGGCAACCTCTTTTCCGGTGTCTTTATTGGTAATCCTGTAAATAAAGTCACAGCCGTAATCGCTGAAATCATCAACTGTAACTTCAATAATCAACATT
>DAOWNY010000107.1 GCA_030642325.1 Deltaproteobacteria bacterium | reverse complement strand
GTCAACACTGCATAACAAATTCTTTCGGAAACAATATAAACCTTGGTGCGGGGCAGGGCAGGGCACAACGGTTCAAAATTCGCCGTGCTGCCGGTGATCAGGAGTTGAGCAATTAGCTGTCAGCTGTCAGCGTTTAGCTTTGAAAACCGATGTATTACGCAAGCTTGAAATAAACACCCAACGGTGAAAATTTGTAATAGCAAAACAGCCTGTGATCATTTTGGCTATTAGCTAACTGCTAAAGGCTAACCGCACAGCTCAAAAAAAGCTTGCTCTGTTCAGGTGGAATCTTATCCGCTTTAGGTAATTGATTATCCTTAACCCCAAGGTTTTACAGATTCACAGTTGGTGCTTTTGTTCTTCATGATTCCTGGATCACTTCCCGGTAGGCTTTTCTAACGGATCGGCAGATCCGTCCCGGCTTACCTTCTCCCACATTATGGTCGTTTATTCTGGTTACAGGCATTACTTCCATAATCGAGTTGGTGATCAGAATTTCATCGGCCTCAAATAATTTTTCAGAGGTAATATCTCCCTCAACTACCTTCAGTTTTAATTTATCCATTATACCCATTACCACTTTTCTGGTAATGCCGGGCAGTAAGTGCCCCGAACGGGAGGGAGTAAATACCTCTTCATTTTTAATCAGGAAGATATTGCTGGTTGCTCCTTCGGCCACCAGGCCTTCCGAATTAAGTAGAATTGCCTCCCTGGCATCCATAAGGCGGGCCTCTTCCTTGGCCAAAATGCAGTGCAGATAGTTTAAGGTTTTGTGTTGGGGAAGGGGAGAGAAAGAGTTTTGCCGGATACGGGAGATTATCACCTTTACCCCTTCCCGGTAGTCCGAAAGGGGGTAGGGGGAAAGTTTATGGGCCACAATCACTACAGTGGGAATGAATTCGGCGTCAAAGGTTAATCGCCCCGAGTGCATACCCCGGCTGACCGTAATTCTCAGGTAAGCATCGAACAGCCCGTTCAACTCAATCAGTTTTTCAATGGAATTTTTTAGAACCTTTTTTTCTTGCCCAAGGGTAATCTTTAATAATTTAGCCGAGTCTAACAGTCGAGAAAGGTGTTCGTCCAGCATGAACACCTTTTTCCGGTAAGCCCGCATCGTTTCAAACAGACCGTCTCCAAACAAAAAACCGCGATCAAAAACCGAAATTTTTGCCTCATTTTCCCACACGAAATCCCCATTTAAATATACATGGTTGGGCATGGTTTCCGCTTCTCCATTCAGTCAGGATTAAAAGCTGCAATCAGGGCCTTTGCCTTATCGAGGGTCTCCTTATATTCATCCTCCGGGCAGGAGTCGGCCACGATCCCTCCCCCCACTTGAAAGTAGGCATCATCGTTCTTGATGATGATGGTGCGAATTGCAATATTCATATCAATTCGGCCGTTAAAGCCCAAATATCCGATTGATCCGGTATAAACGTTTCGGATGGTTGGTTCCAGCTCGTCAATGATCTCCATGGAGCGAACTTTAGGGGCACCGGTGATGGAACCACCCGGAAAAGAAGCCTTGAGAAGATCAATGCAGTTGTTGCCGGTCAGCATTTTTCCTTCAACGGTGGAGACCAGATGAAAAACAGTTGGATAAGTTTCCAGGGTGGCATGCTCGGTTACCCGGATTGTTCCGTAATCACACACCCTCCCCAGGTCATTACGTTCTAAATCAACTATCATATTAAGCTCCGCCCGGTCTTTTTCACTAGCCATAAGCTCCCTGCTCAGCTTAATATCTTCCCCCCTGTCCTTTCCCCGGGGACGGGTTCCTTTGATGGGCCGGGTTTGCACCTCGCTTCCTTTCAGCATGAGGAATCTTTCCGGGGAAGAACTGACGATGGTGAGATCCTGGAAATTGAGGTAACAGGCAAAGGGGGCAGGATTGATTCTTCTAAGTTTTTTATAAAGTTGATAAGGAGTTACTTCTGGTTTGATGTGAAAACGCTGGGAGAGGTTTACCTGATAAATATCCCCGGCAAAGATGTATTCCTTGGCTTTTTTGATCGCTTTCAGGTAATCTTCCTTAGTAAAGTTGGATACAAGGGATGGGGTTGATTCCTTGTGCCGGGGCAGACTTGAAGGGGTTAAACCAGTATCCTTTTCTCCCTGAAATGCCTTGTTTTTGTCATTGGTAATCCGTTCGATGATGGAGTCTGTAGTGGGCTGATCATCCATATTTCCCATGTTACACCTGGAGATGTACCATCGCTTTTTTTGGTGGTCGAAGCTTAGGATGGTATCATAAAAACAGAAGTAACAATCAGGAAGGTTAAGGTCGTCAACAGCAGTTCGTGGCAATTTTTCGATAAAATGGCAGAGATCGTAGGCCAGATAGCCCACCCCTCCACCAACGAAGGGAGGGTGGGAAGGCAAGGTATTGAGCTTAAAATTTTTAATGATTTCATTCAATATTCGAAAGGGGCTGCCGGTCTCATGGTAAATTTTTTCATTGTTGACAATTTTTATCTGTTCCCCCTTGCTTTTTAAGGTCAAGAAGGGAGAGTAGCCCATAAATGAATATTTTCCCAGTTTATTTTTGTCGGTTCCGCTGTCCAGAAAAAAACTGAACGGCTCCATATGGATACAGTCAAAGACCTCCTCCGGAGAAAGGGACAGAGAAATTTCTTCTATTGTTAGTTTGCCGAGTTTCGGGGAGACAAAAAATTTCATGGCAGTCCTTAAATGGTTATGGAATTTTTCAGGAGTTTTTTCCCCTCCTCGGTCAAAAATGACTCCGGATGAAACTGAACTCCCTCCAGACACCATTCTTTATGTCGTATTCCCATAATCGTACCGTCCTCTGTTTTGGCAACTACTTCCAAGAAGGGGGGGAGACACTCCTTTTTTATAATTAAGGAGTGATAACGAGCTGCAACAAAAGGGTTTTTTACCCCTCGGTATATACCTTTGCCATCGTGGTAGATCAGGGATGTTTTACCGTGCATGACCGTCTTGGCCCGTTCTATTTTTCCTCCGAAGACCTCCCCGATACATTGGTGACCCAGGCAGACGCCCAGAATCGATATTTTGGGTCCAAAACAACGAATCACTTCTTTGGAAATTCCGGCATTGTCCGGAGTTCCGGGTCCGGGGGAGATAACAATTTTGTCGGGTTTAATCTCTTCAATCTCTTTTAATGTGATATTATTGTTTCTGGCCACTTTTAATGTGACTCCCAACTCACCAAAGTACTGGACCAGATTGTAGGTAAAAGAGTCGTAATTATCGATCATCAATATTAGCATTGGTCTTTTTTTTGAGCAAGAAAGAACGATATTTAAACACGGGAATTCCGAGCTGTCACTGCGGAAAATAAGGAACAAAATCGAAGCCATTCCTTTTATTATGATAGCCGGCCCCTTTGAAACGGCAATAATAAACACTTTTTCTTCAGACACTAATTAGCATAATATTAAGGACTTTACAACGAAAATTAGGGGGAGGTGAGGTTTTCAATAATTGTAACCGTGTAACTGTTTGGGTAAAAAATTTTCATCAACAATTAATCAGCCAAAAACTCATAAAAAACAAATTGGACAAGTATGCGGCCGATTCTATAAATTCCTTGACAAAAATGGATATTTAAGGAATATTTATATATTAATGGAGGGAAACTATCGGATAAATATTAATCTTTGAGCAATGTGAAAAAAAATTTTAAGGGACAGGGTTTTGAACCCGTCAAAGACTTTACGAATGATTAAAACCAGGGGAAGCCCTTGAAGATTAAAGTCAGTGAAATATCGGAGGATGGCCTCTCGCTGACCATTCGAAAAGATAAGAATCATTTGGAAAAATTGTTGGGAAAAGAGGGAGAGGATGATTTTATTTGTAATTCCTCTTTATTGGCCAACATGCGGGTGGAAAAATTCAGGGCGGGAACAGTGATAATAAGTGGGAAGGTTAAAGTCTCACTACTGCTAAGATGCGTTAGATGTCTTGATATTTTTGAAAAATCTTTAAATATAAATCTCAATTATACCTTTTTACCTTTTTTCACAAAAGGGGGATCTGCCAAAGAGGTAGAACTTACCGGGGAAGATTTAGAATTTGCTTTCTACCACGGCGATGAGATCAATTTACTGAATATTATTCTGGAGGAAATTATTCTAGCTGTCCCCTATAAAATCCTTTGTCAAGAGGAATGTTTAGGGTTATGTGCTGTCTGCGGGGTCAATCTCAACTTTAACGAATGCCGGTGCAGGGATGATCGCTGCGATCCCCGACTTGCCCTCCTCAAGAACTTTAGATCCAAAAACTAAGATCCGGTAAGATCCAGTCAAAAATATTTAAATTTTGGCCGTCAAAAAAACATGGAATTTATCACAATCCGGATTTCCTGTCCGGCTTCATAAATTTTTATGTTTTAACCAACCGTTAACTGTGAACCATAATATGCGGCTAAGTTAATTTTTTATCATAAGGGAGAAAAATATGGCTCTACCAAAAAGAAAGACATCAAAATCAAAGAGAAATATGCGTCGTTCCCACGATCATCTCTCGAGTCCCGGCCTCTCAACCTGCCCCCAGTGCGGTGAGCCGAAATTACCCCATCACGCCTGCAATAGTTGCGGAACGTATAAGGGAAAAGAAGTATTAAAAGTTGAGGAGTAGCATAAATGATGATCGGTAAGTTAGCCTTTATTTTTCCAGGGCAAGGCTCTCAAACGGTGGGAATGGGAAAAGATTTATACGACAATTTCAAGGCAGCCCGTGAAGTTTTTCAAGAGGCGGATGATGCATTAAGTTTTCGTATTTCCTCTTTATGCTTTGAGGGACCTGAGAGTGAGCTGAAGCTGACGATCAACACCCAGCCGGCAATATTGGCGGTAAGTGTTGCCGCTCTGTCGGTTTTAAAGACCGAACTTGATTGTAACCCATCTTTTCTTGCCGGGCATAGTCTGGGAGAATATAGTGCCCTGGTGGCAGCTGATTCTTTCCAATTTGCCGATGCGATCCGGTTGGTAAGGCAGAGGGGGAAATATATGCAGGAAGCGGTCCCGCCCGGAGTGGGGTCAATGGCGGCAATATTGGGCATGAAGGAAGATGTAATTATTGAGATTTGCCGGGAAGCGGCGGGTGGTCAGGTTGTTGCTCCGGTAAATTATAACAGTCCGGAACAAATTGTCATTTCAGGACATAAAGAAGCAGTTATGCGAGCGGTGGACCTGGCCAGGGAAAAGGGGGCAAAAAAGGCGATTATTTTACCGGTAAGTGGTCCTTTTCATAGCAGTTTAATGGAACCGGCGGCCAAAAAAATGGTTGATGAACTTAAAAGAGTAACCCCGAAAAAACTGAAAATTCCTGTGATTTCAAATGTTGAGGCCGAAGCCAATGCTGCCGCTGAAAAAGTAGCGGATCTTCTCATCAAACAGTTGACTCATCCGGTCAGGTGGAAAGAATCCATGGAAAAGATGGTATCCGAAGGAGTTGGTACCGTTATTGAAGTTGGGCCCGGCAGAATTCTCACCGGATTGATGCGAAAGATTAATAAAAAAATAAATACCTTATTAATGGGAACCACCGACAATTTAAATGATATCCAAAAGAATATTAATTGAGGAGAAATGAATAATGGGGTTGGAAGGCAAAACGGCATTAATCACAGGGGCTGCTCAGGGCATTGGAAAAAATATTGCCCTGTTTTTAGCTAAAATGGGGGCCGACATTGCTATTTGTGATATTAATATTGAAAAATTAGAAGAGACGAAAAAAGAGGTGGCGGCACTTCAAAGAAGATGCATTGCATCTCAAGTAAACGTGGTTCATTTCAAAGAATCCAGCTGGATGGTAAGCCGGGTTATAGAAGAATTTAGTCACCTTGACATATTGGTTAATAATGCCGGAGTAACCAGAGATATGCTTCTTTTGAGAATGAAAGAAGAGGACTGGGATATCGTGATGGAAATTAATCTTAAAGGAACCTTTAATTTTACTAAAGCGGCTGTTAAATACATGTCAAAACAGAAAGCCGGAAAAATTGTTAATATTGCCTCAGTTATAGGAGAAATGGGAAATGCCGGACAGGCAAACTATTCTGCTTCCAAGGCAGGAATAATCGGCTTTACTAAATCAATTGCCCGGGAATTTGCTTCCCGGAATATAAATGTAAATGCCGTCGCCCCCGGTTTTATAGAGACGGAGATGACCAGTGCCATGACCGACGCGGCCAAGGAAGAGATGAGCAAGCTCATTCCCCTGGTTAGGATGGGTAACCCGGAGGATGTATCCAGGGCAGTCTATTTTTTAGTTTCGGAAGCCTCCAGCTATATTACCGGCCAGGTAATCAATGTCAACGGTGGGCTGTATATGTAATTGCCCGGCGGCTGTGATCATAAAGCCCCATTAATATCTCTTGATCCCCCATCAGGTAAGGGGG
>DAOWNY010000326.1 GCA_030642325.1 Deltaproteobacteria bacterium | reverse complement strand
CTTGCTTGCTGCCGTTTTTTATTTACTTTTAATCATTTTTTGGTAATATTGCTAATTACAAAAAAGCCTGTTTTTATTTTGAGGAGATACAGGGTTCATCAATCGTTTTATGATCAATTTTTGTGTAAGAGAGGTAGCGCTGAAGATTTTTGAAATTTTTTTCACCGTTGAATCTGTGTCCGGACCGGCTATTTCAAAAAACCAAAAAATACAGAAGAGGTAATTTCATGCTGACTGACAACATTCTTGATCTTATTGGCAACACCCCGCTAATTCAATTGAAGGGGGAGAGGATATTTGCAAAGGCGGAATTTCTTAACCCGGGAGGAAGCATCAAGGATCGGGTGGCCCTGGCTATGTTCGAAGGAGCAGAGCGGGACGGAAGGATAAATCCCGATTCAATTATTGTAGAACCCACCTCAGGCAATACCGGCATTGGAGTTGCCCTGGTCGGTCGGTTGAAGGGGTATAAAGTTCGCATTGTAATGCCGGAAAACATGAGCGAAGAGCGTAAAAAATTGATCCTGACCCTGGGAGCAGACCTGATACTGACACCTGCCGATGAGGGTATCAACGGGGCGGTAGAGCGCGTTTCGCAGATAAAGGCAGAAAACCCGCAAGTCTTTGTTCTCCAGCAATTCGAAAACCCGGACAACATCCGAGCCCATTACGAAGAAACCGCCCATGAACTTTGGAGGCAGATGACCGGTGATATTGCCTGCTTTGTTGCCGGAGTAGGTAGCGGGGGGACCCTACAGGGGATTGGTAAATTCCTGAAGGAACACAAGCCGGGGGTTGCAATTGTGGCTGTTGAACCGAAGAATGCATCCGCACTTCTTGGTCATGAGCCGGGGCTGCACCAGATACAGGGGATTGGTGACGGATTTATTCCTGCTATTCTTGATGTTTCCATGATAGATGATGTCATTGAGGTTACTGACGAAGATGCCATTGAAACAACCAGGCAGTTGGGAAGAGACTACGGTCTACTGGTGGGAATTTCTTCGGGGGCAAATATTTGGGCCGCCCGTCAGCTCGCCGCCAAAATAGAGGGTAACATAGCAACGGTTCTTCCCGATCGCTCTGAACGGTACTTCAGCACTGCACTTATGTAAATCGGATCAGGTTGAAACTGATTTCAGTGATCATTCAATCAATCCCTCATTTCGCAGTCTATTGACAATCTCCACCGTTGATTTGCTGCGGTTCATGGTGTAAAAATGCAAACCCGGCACCCCGGCCTTAACCAGTTCCCGGCATTGCTTTGTCGCAAAATCGATCCCGAAATTTTCCAATGCCTGCTTATCATCCGGGGGCAACTTGGCCAATTCCCGGCGTATTTCAGTCGTGATGGTGGCCCCGCACAGACCGGCCAGCATTTCCATCATCTTGATACTGTAAATGGGCATAATTCCCGGGAGGATAGGAACACTGATGCCGATTTTCCGACAGCGTTTTACAAAATCGAAGAAATAATGATTATCGTAACAGTAGTTGGCAATAATGTAGAGGGCACCGCTTTTAACTTTTAGCTTGAGGTACTCTAGATCTTTTGCATCGTCTTTTGCTTCAATATGCCCTTCCGGATAACCGGCCGCCCCCAGGCAGAATTCATAACGATCACTGATGAATGAGAGCATATCCGAGGCATTGGGAAAACTGCCCGGATGGGGCTTAAATCCCTCGGCTTCACCGGGGGCATCTCCCCGGACTACAAGAATCGTTTCTACTCCGAGATCCCTGTAACCGTTTAAAACAGATACAATATCATCGGGCCCTAATCCATAACCGGCAAAATAAGCAACTACTTCGAGACCCTTTTTTTCATTTATAAGCTTATCCACAAGCTGGTACGAACCTTCCCGCGTTGACCCCCCGGCTCCAAAGGTAACCGATACGAAATCCGGTTTAAGGTTTTTCAGTTCTTCGATGACCTTCTCAAGTTTTTCGGCAGTCTTGTCGTTACGTGCCGGAAAGAGCTCGAAGGAGATGGTCGGTTCCCTCTTATTGTTCCAAAGATTTGTCACCTGCATTATAACCTCTCTTTTTAATTATATTCTCCATTGTCCTGCAGGGAATAAACACCCGGTATTTCGAGAAAATTTATCCTGCTTTCCCATTGCCACTTCATCCCCCAGCTAACATTTAAAATATTACAATTTTTAGGGAGAAAAGTCAACAGATCAGCAGCGTTAGCAATTATTTTCAGCAGAGGGGATTAAAAGCGATCGCAGATTTTCCGGGGGAGATGCGGGAAATGGTTTTTTAAGGTTTTCCCGGCACT
>DAOWNY010000062.1 GCA_030642325.1 Deltaproteobacteria bacterium | reverse complement strand
AGTTTACTTCGCTGCCTTTGCCTCCTTTTTTGTTGACGTGGCTTTAGATGCTGCGTCTATCAGACCTGCTTTATTCATATATATCGCCGCATTCTTTTAAGATCAACGAAACCATTCATTGTTATCAAATAATACAAACATACTGTAATTACAAGGAAAAAAATCAAGTGATTCTCAGGGACAAAAAGGGGATATCGCCTCTTTGTCATATGCCAACAAAGAGGCAGCACATTTTTTTCAATTGCCGGTATATTATTACATCCCACAACATTATATAGCATGGTGGGAGGGTAGAGGTGGTAATCCGGGGATTTGCCTCTTTTGTTTTTAGGATTTGGACAGCTTTTTTTGTGGTGAGAGAAAAAAAATGTTTTTTTATCTAATTGGCAGGGAACAACAGTGTGGCGTTATTCAGGTTTTACTTTTCAATAAATTATACACGACGCCTTTCTGATTGTTTTTTTGGTGTCCACGAGAGGTGCAAAAACCCATAAATTGGTATAGAAGGAAATAGATAGGCAATTAAAGAAAGGTAAATAAAAAAAGGGTTTACGCCTGGCATAAATACCTTGCGTAAACCCTTTTTTCGAATTTTAAGTCCCTTGTGCCTACCAATTCCACCACCCAGGCAAAATGGAGGCGGCACCCGGATTCGAACCGGGGAATAAAGGTTTTGCAGACCTCCGCCTTAGCCACTTGGCTATGCCGCCAGCAAATCCCATTGGGTTTAACGAGGGAACGTATATCCCACCTAAAAAAGATCCATTCCAGGAAGGTTTTAGTTGCCATCCCCTAGTATTAAACAAACAAAAAAAGCTGGAGCGGGAAACGGGATTCGAACCCGCGACTTTAACCTTGGCAAGGTTACACTCTACCACTGAGTTATTCCCGCCTTATTTATTTTGTCTTTTATATATACTAACAAACAGAGGGTTTTGTCAAATAAAAACCAATTGAATAGCGGCTCTTTTTCTTTTTTTTAGTAAATTAATCTCCAATTGCTCCCTCGTGCGGAGGGAAAAACCGGATTTGTGCAATAACCCTCTTATGTTACCTTTTTATTATTCTCCTTCCATCGCTGCCTTCAGAGAAGAAACAAATTCTCCAACAAGCCCGACCATCTCTTTGTTGTCAAGATTTTTTTCAATTATCTCCACAATGGCACTTCCCACAATTACCCCGCCGGCAAATGCAGCCACTTCCTTTGCCTGGCCGGGGGTGGATATTCCGAACCCCACCGCAACCGGCTTTTTGGTAACTTTTTTGATTTCTTTGATGGAAGAAGAGATGGTAGAAGAAAGTTTTTCCCTGGCCCCGGTGGTTCCGGTAAGAGAAACGTAATATATGAAACCCTTGCTGATTTTGCTGATTATCCTGATTCGCTCCATGGTGCTGGTGGGGGCCAAAAAAAAGATGATATCCAGTCCCCGGGAGTCCGCCAGTTTTTTGAGCGGTCCTGCCTCTTCCGGAGTAAGATCCGGAACAATAATCCCTGCTATTCCGGCCGCAACCGCATCGTTAACAAAATTTTCCAGGCCATAGCAAAAAAGGGGGTTAAAATAGGTCATGAGAACCAGGGGGGTCTTGATTTCCCCGGTAAGATCGCGAGACAAATTAATGATATCTCTTAAGGAGGTTCGGTTCATAAGCGCCCGTAAAGATGCTTTTTGAATGGTGGGTCCATCGGCAAGGGGATCAGAAAAAGGTACTCCGATCTCGATCAGATCAGCCCCTCTTTTTTCCATCTCCAGGATCAGGGAGCGGGTGGTCTGAAGGTCAGGGTCTCCCCCGGTGATAAAGGGGATCAGGGCTGTCTTCCCCCTCTTTTTCAATGAATTAAACAGGCTATCAATTTTACTCATAACTCAACCCCCAGCCGCTCTGCCACTGATTGGACATCTTTGTCGCCCCTTCCCGATAAATTAATGATCACCACCGTATCTTTTTTTAAAGTGGGGGCGAGCTTTTTAACATAGGCAATAGCATGGGCGCTCTCCAGGGCGGGAATTATCCCCTCGACTCTGGAAAGCAGCTGAAATGCCTCGATTGCTTCCTCATCGGTAACGGAAACATATTCTGCCCGTTTGGTCTCTTTATAATAGCTGTGCTCGGGTCCTACCGAAGGATAATCAAGCCCAGGGGCAAAAGAGTGAGTGGGACAAATCTGTCCATCCCCATCCTCCAGGAGGTAGCTCATGGATCCGTGCAATACCCCCATCTTTCCCGCAATCAAGGAAGCGGCGTGTTTATTTGAGTTGATTCCCAGTCCCCCTGCCTCAACTCCAATGAATTTTATCGACCGGTCACCATAGAAAGGATAAAACATGCCCAGAGAGTTACTTCCCCCCCCCACACAGGCAACCAGATAATCAGGAAGCCGCCCTGTTAATTGTTTAATCTGCCTTTTTGTCTCCTTCCCTATCACCGTTTGAAAATCACGTACAATCATCGGATAGGGATGGGGGCCCACTACCGAACCGATGATGTAATGGGTGTCTTTAACATTGGTTACCCAATCCCGGAGGGTTTCGTTGACCGCATCCTTCAAGGTTTTGCTTCCGGAACTGACCGGGATAACCTTAGCCCCCATAAGCTTCATGCGAAATACGTTCAAGGACTGCCGCCTTATGTCTTCTTCTCCCATATATACTTCGCAGCTCAGGTTAAACAGGGCGGCCGATGTGGCGGTTGCTACTCCATGCTGTCCTGCCCCGGTTTCGGCAATAATTCTTGTTTTGCCCATCCTTTTTGCTAAAAGAACCTGTCCCATGGTATTATTGATTTTATGGGCGCCCGTATGGGTCAGATCCTCCCTTTTTAAATAAATTTTTGCCCCTTGAAATTCTTTGGTGAGCCTTTCGGCAAAATAGAGAGGGGTTGGTCTCCCCACATATTTTTCCAGATAAAATTTTAACTCACCGGCAAATGAGGAATCTTTTTTGGCCGCCCGGTATTCCTTCTCCAGCTCTTCTAATGCAGATACCAAGGTCTCCGGAACATACTTCCCCCCAAAGGGTCCAAAATGACCATTTTTATCGGGTAACATCTCTCTCCTCGAATAAAAAAATAAATCCCCTATTAGAATTTAACCACTTTAATAAATTTTTTCAGCTTTTTCAAATCTTTTTTCCCAGGCATCTCTTCCACTCCGCTGCTCACATCCACCCCGTACAAGTCTACGGTTTGTATCGCTTCTGAAACATTTTGGGGAGTTAAGCCCCCTGCCAGGATCAAGTTGTTAACTCCCTCTATCTCGGTCAGCATCTTCCAGTCAAAGCTGTGCCCGGTTCCCCCGTAAGAATCTTTTGAGTAAGTATCCAGGAGAATAGCACTTACCCGGTATAAATTAACACTTTTCAGGCTGTCCCGATCAATAACCCTCACAGCCTTAATTACCCTCTGATTACTGAATCGGGCGCAATATTGGGGGGATTCATCACCGTGTAGCTGGATGACCTGCAGGTTACAATAACTCACCGTCTCCCGGATCTTTACCGGATCCTCGTTAACAAATAACCCCACAGTAGTGAGAAAAGGAGGAAGGTATGATACTATATTCCGGACAGTATCCCGGCTGACGTACCGGGGGCTTTTTTCATAAAAGACGAACCCCAGGGCATCAGCTCCAAAACGGGCCGCCACCAATGCATCCTCCACATTGGTTATCCCGCAAATTTTTACTTTGATCATGACAACAGCCCTTTTATCTTTTGAGAAATATCGTCTTCCTTCATCAAAGCTTCTCCGACAAGAAAGGTATGAACCCCCGCCTCTTGCAGTCTCAAAATATCCTCCCTGGACCTGATTCCGCTTTCACTGATAATTAATCGATCCGGGGGGATCTGCGTTGCCAGCCGTATGGTAGTATCTAAATCCACCTTAAAAGTGCGGAGGTCCCGGTTGTTAATCCCGATAATATCGGCATCAACACCAAGGGCCCTTTCCAGTTCATCCCCGCTATGAACCTCAACAATACAATCAAGCTGCAAAGAATGACCCAGCTCAATAAACCGGCCAAGTTTTTTCTGATCCAGAATGCTTACTATCAGCAGTATTGCATCCGCCCCCTTTAGCCGGGATTGATAGATTTGATATTCATCAATAATAAAGTCCTTGCGAAGCAGGGGAAGATTCACCTCGGAATTAATTTTAGCAAGGAGATTGATATCTCCCTGAAAAAACTTTTCGTCGGTCAGAACCGATATTGCCGAAGCCCCGCTTGATGCATAAATTCCGGCAATCTCCATGGGATCAAACTCTTTTTTAATCACCCCGGCAGAGGGAGATGCCCTTTTGATTTCCGCAATAAGGTTGGTCCGCCCCTGCCTGGAGACGGCCGCTTTAAAGTTCCTGGGGGGAGAAAGATCCGGTATGCGGGATTTCAGGCAGGATAGACCGCATTCCCTCTTTTCTCTTTTTAGCTCTTCTATTTTATTGGTTACTATTTCATCCAAAATCATCAGGCAGTTATCCTCTCAGGAATTGGTAAATTCAATGAGCATCTCCAGTTTTTCTAAGGCGGCTTTCGAGTCAATGGAATTTTTTGCCAGTTCGATTCCTTCGGAAAAATTTTTCACCTTTTCTGACGCCAGCAGAGCTGCCGCGGCATTAAGCAAAACCACATCCCGCCCCGGGCCCTTTTTACCCCGGAGAATCTCCCGAATTATCCGAGAATTCACTTGGGGACTGCCCCCTTCAATCGTTTCCGGTTCGGCCCGTTTTATCCCGAAATCCTCCGGACTGATATAGTATGTATTGAGGCTAATTCCTTTCAGCTCGGTTATCCTGGTCTTCCCGGTGATACTTATTTCGTCAAAACCGTCTTCTCCGTGAACAACCAAACCCTTCTTCGTGCCCAGATTTTTTAAAACCGTAGCCAGCTTTTCCGTCAAATCCGGGTGATAAACTCCCAGGACTTGATAATCGGCTTTCGCCGGGTTGGTGAGGGGGCCCAAAAGGTTGAAAATAGTCCTGATCCCGATCTCTTTGCGGGGTGAAACGGCAAATTTCATAGCGCCGTGAAGGAGGGGAGCGAATAGAAATCCTATTCCCACCTTTTCAATACACTCTTCCATTTTGGCGGGAGAAATCTCCAGTTTAACCCCCAGTGATTCGAAGACATCAGCACTACCGCACCGGCTGGATACTGACCGGTTACCGTGCTTGGCTACTTTTACCCCCAGGCCGGCCACCACCAGAGAAGCGGCAGTAGAAATATTAAAGGTATTCATCCTGTCTCCGCCGGTTCCGCAAGTATCTACGGTTTCTCCGGTGACCTTAATCCCGGTGACCTTTTCGCGCATGAGCATTGCTGCTCCGGTGATCTCCTCCGACGTTTCCCCTTTCATCCTTAGCCCGGTAATAAAAGAGGCAATCTGGGCCGGAGTTGCTCTGCCTTCCATGATCTCCCCCATTGCCTCCCTCGATTCTTCCAGGGTCAAATCTTTACCTTCGACTATCTTGGCGATCATCGTTTTGATCATCTAACTTCCCCAGCTGAATGAAATTGTTCAACAAATCCATCCCCATCCGTGTGAGGATCGACTCCGGGTGGAACTGTACCCCTTCTACCATAAATTCTTTATGCTTTATCCCCATTATTTCTCCCTCTTTAGTCTCGGCGGTGATCTTCAGGCAATCGGGAAGGGATTTTCGTTCAACGATTAAAGAGTGATAACGGGTGGCCTCCATGGGGTCTTCCAACCCCCGGTAGATAGTCTGACCATCATGATAAATTAAAGATGTCTTCCCGTGCATGAGCCGGTTAGCCCGGATGACCTTACCACCAAAGGCCTCGGCAATGGACTGATGCCCTAAGCATACCCCTAAAATGGGAATTTTGGGGGCAAAGCGTTTGATCAACCTTACCGAAATCCCCGCTTCTTTCGGTGTGCAGGGCCCGGGAGAAATGATCAGCCTCTCTGGTTTTATGTTCTCGATCTGCTCAATTGAGACCTGGTCGTTTCTAAATACCCTGATTTGTTCTCCCAATTCGCCCAGGTACTGGACAAGGTTGTAGACAAAAGAGTCATAGTTATCGATCATTACTAACATACTTTACCCCAAATTAATTAATTTATCCCAATTAATTAATCCAAACCATCTATTGCCAACTCGATTGCCTTGATCATTCCCCGGGCTTTGTTCAACGTCTCTTCATATTCTTTTTTCGGATCAGAGTCAGCCACAATCCCCGCCCCGGCCTGGAGGTAAACACGATCACCTTTAATTACCAGCGTCCGGATTGTAATGCAAAAATCCATATTTCCGGAAAAACTGAAGTAACCCACCGCCCCGGCATAAGGCCCCCTCTTGCAAGGTTCCAGTTCTTCAATGATTTCCATGGCCCTGACCTTGGGTGCCCCGGAAACCGTTCCTGCCGGGAAGCTGGAACGAAGGACATCGAAAACGTCCCGATCATCATCCAGCCTCCCCCGAACATTTGACACCAAATGCATTACGTGGGAGTATCTTTCTACGACCATAAGTTCAGTTACCTTAACGCTTCCGTATTTGGCCACTCTCCCCACATCATTTCGCCCCAGATCCAAAAGCATGATGTGCTCTGCTTTTTCTTTGGGATCCGCTTTGAGTTCTTTTTCCATGAGTTCATCCGTCTTCACGTCTTTTCCCCGGGGACGAGTGCCTGCAATGGGGCGAAGCTCAATATTCTTATCTTCCACTCTTACCAGAATTTCCGGAGAGGAACCGACGAAAGAAAGGTCATCAAATTTAAGATAAAACATATAGGGGGAAGGGTTTACTCTCCTCAATGCCCGGTAGAGATTGAAACGATCAACTTTAAAGTCAGCTTGAAAAAGCTGGGAAAGGACTACCTGGATAATATCCCCAGCCTTTATATACTCCTTTGCCTTCCTTACTATCTTCTGAAAATCTTCTGTGGTAAAATTGGAAGTCATCTTAAACGCTTGATGATCTTTAACCTCCGGGGCCCCTAGCCTTTCCAAGGGCAGACGAATCTTTTGCACTACCGCATCAATTTCCTCTTTTGCCAATCGATATGCTTTTTCAAGGTTGTCCCCTCCCTTTATATAAACATAGGCCACAACAGTGGTTATCTTTTTAATGTTATCAAATATCAAGAGAATTTTGGGGATCATGAAAATGCTGTCCGGTAGATTTAACTCATCAAAGGTAGTGTCTGGAAGCTTTTCGAAAAACCTCACCGTATCGTAGCTATAATATCCCACTGCCCCACCAAAGAAACGAGGAAGCCCTTCCACCGAAGCACAACGGTGTTTTTGCATCAAATCTTTCATCAAATCCAGTGGATCCGAAAAATCACTATATTTCCTGGTCACCCCTCCTTCTATGATTTCCGCCTCATTGCCCCTGGTTATAAAAATGACGGAGGGGTTAATGCCGATAAAACTGTATCTGCCCCACCTCTCCCCCCCTTCAATACTCTCCAGTAAAAATGAATAGTCCCCCTGGCCGATCTTTCTAAAAACCGAGATGGGAGTTTCCATATCCACCAGGATCTCTCTACAGACCGGGATCAGGCTCGATTCCTCCGCTTTTTTCCGGAAATCCTCAAACGTTGGGAAATACATCACTTCTCCTAAATAAACCTCTCTCATAAAATAAAAGCCATGCTAAAAAACTGCCATGGCTTTTATTTAATTAAAAAAAGCCGTAGGTCTGCTTGCCCACGGCCTGCTTTTTTATTCAGTTTTTTACATATCAAGTGCAAGCGGGTGGGGAAAACCAATATTTTTCCCCGGCCAACCAAACCTGATCATTAAATAAGTAATTCCCATAATGGATCTCTCAATTCTTTCATTCAACTTCTTTTAGCATAAAATGCCAACCCCGGTCAAGGGCTTTTTCAGGATATACGGATAATTGATGTCAGACAGGTAACTACTCGGGTTCAAAGTTCAAAGGTATCAGCAAAATAAACAGGGGTAACTACACCTGGATTCCTGCGTATCCGGGAATGGCGAAATAAGGTAAGCACCTATCATTCCCGTAAATATCCATGTCATTCCCGGATGCGCAGGAATGATAGGTGGAAAAGTATTAAGTTAATGACATTGGGGGATATCTTCCAGGGTCTTTTTTTGCACAAACCATCATTCCCGCTTATTTATTACTCTTTTTTATATCTTCAATAAATTGATCTACCGGAATAGCCCCTAAAAACAAAGTCTCAAGGGTTCCCCGGGATCCCAATTCCAACGAGAGCCTGCTCATTGCCTGGGGATCAGGGGCTTCCAAAACGGTTAAAAAATCATAGGCACCGATCAAGGCATGTTGGCTGACCACATTGATGCCGAATGATTCCATATTTTTATTAACCTCTTTGATTCGTTCCGGTTTTTTCTGAATAGTGCTTTTTCCCTTGTGGGTAAGTTTGGAAAGAACTACGTATAAAGCCATAAAATTCTCCTTTTTTTGATTTACACTTTTAATTCTAAATTAATCATATCTCCCCGGCTAAAGCCCATATTGTCTAAGAACTTCAGCATATCCCAGTCTTTCCAGTTTACCAGGACATATATGGTGGCTACCCCTACCTTCTTTAGATTTGTAATCATTTCCTGCATCAAGGCTGCACCCACACCTTTTCTTTGGTGATCGGGATCCACCCCTAAAATATCTATCCATCCCGTCCCCGCAGGAATACCAAACTCCCATCCGCTGGTATCTCCCATGGCAAATCCCACCACCTGGTTTTCCAGTTCTGCTACCAGCGGGGTCATGGGAGAATGATCTTCGTAAAATTCCAGCTTTTTTTCCCAGTAATCGGAGCGGGCCTCCCCCAAAATTTTCTGATCTAAGTTGACAATTGCTTCCAAGTCTTGATTTCTAGCAGCTCGAATTTTTACCGCTTCAAATACCTCAGTAACCATGGCAATTCCTCCTTAAATTTATAAACAACTATTTATCTTCTTTAAAAATTCCATCAGGTCCATAGCTCTATTCTGCCCGATCGGCTATTTTAAAATGGAAACTTCCTTTAACAACAACTAGTAACTGTTTGAACTTTAAGAACAAAATCTGAATCAGTTAAGAGTAACCACGAAAGGATAGCTTTTCTTTATAAAAACAGATGAAGAATCTGTTATTTTAAATTTGACCCCAATTGTCTTTAAATACTATGCCAGTTTTATTTTTAAGTCAATAATAAAATTATCGGCAAAGTTTCGACTTGTGCGGTTAGGTATTAGCTATTTAAGTGTTAGCTTTTGCATGAAACCATTCAACATCCGCTTGATCTCGTTACATTTGCCGATCTAATTCCAACTTCAAGTT
>DAOWNY010000198.1 GCA_030642325.1 Deltaproteobacteria bacterium | reverse complement strand
CCCCGGTAGCTCAACCGGCAGAGCGGGTGGCTGTTAACCACTAGGTCGTAGGTTCGAATCCTACCCGGGGAGCCAGAATTTAATCCGTCGGTTTCGGCGGTTTTTATTTAACGAAAGACCCCGTGGGTTGATCCCCTCGGGGCCTTGTCGTTTTTGGCGTAACCCTACCATTTGCGTCGCTTCGCACAGCCTTCCTGCTTCCCCGTTTCGAAGCGGCTCATCCGGGCTCGGGTGCAACCGTAGGGGGTCTACCGCGAAACCAAAAAGATATTTTGAGAATTTCGGAGCAGTTGATCCGGCATTTCTCTACTTTGAAGCTTGAAAAACCCTATGCCCGGAAAAAAGATGCGGTGTGTTTATTCATTTCTACCCTCTAAAATAGCTCTCCCGGTTTCGTTAATTATTTCTTTGCACTTTTCACATCCTGGAATGTGTATGCGAAGATTATTTAAATCAAATTGGCTTGTCATTTCTCCATTATTTATCAGTTTTATAATCTTTTTGTAATGATCACGGCAAATTAAAAAAGGGTTGTATTTCATATTATTATTATCTCCTTGCTAATTTTTAGATTTTATGGATCAATTGTGTTTTGCGGTCCGAATGGCCGAAATTGCTTTGCAATCTATTCATGAATCACCAATTTTAATGCATGGGAGAAATCCTCCTCTTTATACATAAATCCATCATTTTCATAATAGACCGTCACTCTTTTACCTTTTAAACCGTCCAGGTACGAAAAACTTCCATAGACATCGTGTTTAAGGGAGCCTTTTCTTCGGATGAATCGAACTGCCCAACTAGTGTCATGTCACGTCTTAAATGGCGTAAGATTGCGCAGTATTTTTTTCTTTCTGCAAGGCACGACTGAAGGCGTATAGTATTTCTATGTAACTGCAGTCGTAACGCCGCAGAAAGGGAAAAAGACAAGCAAGGTGCGTCATTTGATGCGTGACAGGGCACTAACACTTAAATGGCTAATACCTGACCGCACAGGTTGAAAAATAGAGAGCATTAATCGTGATTCGTCAGGATATCAAAGGTAAGAACATGCTATCAAAGGTAAAAAACAAAGATATGGGGAATGAGGCTTTTGATGTGAACGATGATAAGTTGAAAAAATTTTTAGGGTATTTAAAAATTGTAAAGGAAGATAGATTTACCGGTTACCTCAAAATAAATTATAGCCAGGGCAGCATTGGGAGAATAGAAAAATTTGAAGAGATATTAAAAAATTAATAAAGGGTACTTTGCTGACTTAATTTTATTAAGAACCGGAAAGCCCGAATCAAGCACAGACTTGATTCGGGCTTTTTTGTTGAAAGAAAGGAGGTGATAAAAATGAAAATAAAAGCATAAAAAGAAGAGGAAATTAAAAAAAAGGGGGGTGATTACAGAGACAAAGGTCATTAGCAAAACATGTGGAGTCTTTTGAGGTATGAGAATGAAATTCAACTTAACCGGGAGGTAATAATTATGAGACGTATTTTTTCAAAAAAGGTTTTGGTACTTTTTATGACGTTTCTTTTGACTGGTATTTCAGGGAATGTTCAAGCCCAGAATTTGCCGGTTATAGTGCCGAATGGTTCACCGGATGAAAATTATGGAATCCGCAACCCCTATCCTTTTGAAGTGATCCACAACATTGTGGGACCTTCAACAGATGGCAAGGGCCTTTTGTTGGATCTGGGAGATTCATTGCTCCAGGGCAGGATCTACACAGGTCCTTACCCCTTCGAAGCGGGGGAATCTGATTATGATTACGCTCGATACCGCTATTACATGCCCTTGGAAAATGGAGCCGGCACCTTGCGTATCGACAAATATTTTCAGGATAAATATAACGCCAATTTTTGGCCGGAGGGGCAGGGTGAGGCCGGCACCATGACCCTCGGCTACCGGCTTGATCTTGGAGACCTGGGATTCTACGACAGCGTGGTTAGTTTCAGCAATGACTCGGGATACGCAAAGGATCTTACCATTTTGGAGGGTCCGTTTGTCACCATGGTGACAAGCGATGATCCGAGCAAAATCGTTATTGCCTTTGAGACAGATGAATCTTGCATCGGCAAAGTGGAAATCTCCCGTCCCTATCCATCCCATGCCAGGTATCGGGGAAGCTTTATCCCCAGAGCTAACTTTGACGGTTCGAATACCAGGAACCATGAAATTCCGGTTACCGGCTTAAGGCCGGGCATGAGATATCATTACCGGGTCTGGGGGGGAGGATCAACACACTCCTCAGTGTATTCTTTCCAATCAGCGCCCCGCCCGGGTGCAGGGAATGTAAGCATCGCCTTTGCCAGCGATAGCCGGGAAGGAATCGGTGGCGGAGAGCAAAACTATATGGGCCTCAATTTTTTCAGCATGAGCAGACTGGCAAATGATGCTTATCGGAAGGGGGCTGATTTCTTCCTTTTTGGCGGAGATCTGGTCAATGGTTATACTGCAAGCACAGATGACTTTCGCATGCAGTTTAGGGGCTGGAAACAGGCGATGGCCGGATTCTGGCGGAGCAAGGCAATCTATCCTGCCATGGGCAATCACGAGGCACTGCTTAAAGCCTACCCGGATGCGAGACTGGATAATTGGCCTTATGAAACGGACAGTGCTGAAGCCATCTTTGCAGAACAATTTTTTAACCCTCTAAATGGCCCCAACCCCGCAGATTCCAGACGTCCCACCTACAAGGAAAATCTTTTCCACTTCCAGTACGGCCCGGTCCTATGCATCGCCTTTAACAATAACTACTGGTATACCAACCACAATATGGAGGAAACGTACGGCGGATCGCCCGAGGGCTACATGATGGAGGACCAGCTGGAGTGGGTGGAAGATATCCTGGAAGGTGCCGAATCCGATTCCACGATTCGTTACATCCTCCTCTATGCCCAGGAGCCGGTGTTTCCCTGCGGTGGTCATGTAAAAGATGCCATGTGGTATAGCGGAGATAATAATGTTAGGGCATATGTAAAAGACGAGGGCACTGGACAAGTAATTCCGGCCGGGGAGGGCATCATTGATGTTCGCAACCGCTTCTGGAAGGCAATTGCTCAATCCAGCAAAGTGGCAGCAGTTCTGACAGGTGATGAGCACTGCTATCATCGAACATTGATTGATAACACTACACCGGTAGGCATGCCGGATATCGATGACCTTAATGGAAATGGTATCCTGGATGATGGCCAGTATTCCCCCAATCCTGAATTCAGCCACCCGACCTGGCACATAACGGCCGGTACTGCCGGTGCGCCTTATTACGCCCGGGAAGATACCCCCTGGCAACCGGTGGCCGTTTCCTCGCAATTTGGCTACTGCCTGTTCAAGGCCGGCGAAGATAAAATATCCATGACTTTTTACTCCATCACAGGCCAGGAGGTAGAATGTATTGATGACTTGATGGCTATCAAGTAGGATCACCGGCCTGGTTTATGAGAATTTATTAATCAAACTGCGCCCTCACCCTCACGGTGAGGGCGGAAAATAGAAGAGGAGATGCGAAAATGATACGAATACGTTTTAGAAGTTTTTTAACCACAGCTCGCCTTTTACTTTTTACTTTTTTCTTATTTTCTCTGTCAAGCGGCATAACGTATGCAGCTTATGGCACCTGGACTGAAAACATAGTAGAAGGAGGCTTTGAATATAATACATGGAATGATAGCAACAGCGATTCCGGATCAAACTTGTCGCAGTCTGGTGCGTACCTTGAAGGAACCTATGACATCAGCAACGGAGAATTTGGGTATTTTTACACTGAATCGGATACCCAGGCAGACTTAGGTAACTATTGCCTTCAGACTTATGGCTTTGCCGGTGCAGAATCTTTGGGAGGCGCATACAGCTATGGATATTCCATGGCGGATGCGGGTTTTTACGATACCTACACAGTAGCCGGCGGAAATAATGTCACCCTTGG
>DAOWNY010000103.1 GCA_030642325.1 Deltaproteobacteria bacterium | reverse complement strand
TTTATGAATATTTCTATTTTGATAGCGATACGTCAGAATTGCCGGCAAGCAGGGCTGCTCCAATTGCACCATTGAGTTGGGAGTTCTCCGAAACATATACATCCATCATCAGTTCGTCCTCAAACGCAGATACAAGTCCGGAGTTAAGTCCTCCCCCACCGGTCAGGAGTACATCGGATTTAATACCGGCCTTCCTGGCCATCCCTGATATTCGTTTTGACATTGATGCATGAATACCGGCAATAATATCTACCGGATCCTTTTTTCCGGCAAGCAGAGATATCATCTCGGATTCCGCAAACACCACACATGTACTGTTAATCCGGCACGGAACATTTGCCTCAAGCGAAAGGGGGCCAAGTTCTTCAATACCAACTCCGACAACTCGAGCAACAGCTTCTAAAAAACGCCCCGTGCCGGCAGCGCATTTATCATTCATAACAAAATTTTGCACTTCCCCTTCTTCATTGATGACAATCACCTTGCAATCCTGACCTCCGACATCAATAATTGTTCTGATTCCGCTTCCTTGCGGGGCGGTCCATCGGGCTCCGGCGCCATGGGCTTTTATTTCAGTAACATTCTCATGGGCAATATCAATCATTCTCCGGCTGTACCCGGTAGAAATAATGGAAAGCACATCCGGCAGGGATATATTTAAATCACTACACAGTGCCTCAAGGCTCTCCGTGGATATTTTGCCGGCATTTATTCCTGTGGGTGCGATCCGGTATCCCAGTAAATTTTTCTTATCATCCATAATAACAACCTTAACATAGGTTGAACCAGCATCAATGCCTGCATAATGTTCCATATGTTTATATTACTCCCCTCGTTTCTTCTTCTTCACTTTAAGCACCTCTATAAATGCCTCAACCCTGGTTCTTATTTGTTCAACGTCTTCAGGGTTGTAATCGGTTTCTATTCGCAGCACGGCTATACCCCTTTCTTTCATTATTTTTTCTACCCGAATCAATTCAAAGTCATATATTATACACCCTTTGAGTACATGATAGATGATGCCGTCAATCTCAAAATCCTCCGCTATCTGAAGCAATCGGTAGAGTCTATCCTCGTTTGGCGCAAACGATGGACAGATGCAGGGCATAAGGTACCGGGAGCCAAGCCCGGCCATCATATCTTTCATGGTTTGTTCAGTTGTCCCGACGGGATCGTAAAAATAACGATCACCCAGGCAGGATTCTTCGGTTGCGATCATCGCACCCATCTCTTCAATAAGAGACGGAATCTTCCAGTTAGGAAAAACCGAAGGAGATCCGGCAAGTAAAATGCGCGGGGTATCATTATTGCCGATGAAACAGCCTTTTTTGCAAAGCTCTGCCAACTCATTGTTCAGCTCAGCTAAGGCCTCTGTCCATGATGAGGCGGTATCATAGCTGTAGGCATTAAGAACCAGTGCGGCCTCTTGACCAAAAATAACCGATGGGGATAACCTTCTAAGTTCATAGAACCGGCGGGCTTGATACCAGACCTGCCCGATCATCTTAATGGAAACATCCAGATTCTTTCGCCTGATCTTTCTGCCCGTATATTTCTCCAGATTTTCTTTTAAGGCGTAAATTTGCTCAAGCCACCGGGTTCTTGAACCCTCGGTTTCCTTGATATGAGGCACTTCAATCATCCATACATCTTTAAACTTTGAAAGTTCCTCCCCCATCTTTCTCTTTGAATCGCAGGTAGTAGGGACTATAACTACATCGCACCTCTCATACACAGATGGAAAATTCAAAGAAATAAAACCGATTGATGCCTTTACCACCGGACAGGTGTCTCGAGGAACCAGTTCGTCTCCGATGCAGGAGGCTTCATAACTTCCCCCCGAAAGTCGAACCGGTATTGCCCCGGCTGCATAGATGAGCTCTTCCGGAATCATCATGCAATATGTGCCGACGATTTTTCTGCTATCAGCGCCTGCTTCTAAAAAATTTGGCCCCGGGCTATTTATAAATACATCTCTCATTACATTGATGAAATAATTCAAACCTTTCGGCAGATCTGGATTCCCTTCCAATCCGGCAAGAACGGTTTCCACTGAACGAGCAACACCGCGGGCAAAATGTTCTTTTCTTTTTTGCCGGGTGCTTTCCTGTTTTATGTCAGGGCTTAATTGCTGATAATTTTTATGATATTTTGTTGCGTCCATTTTTACCTATTGCACTGCTTTTAGAAACTATCTGTTTCTTTCCTTCAAATTTTATCGGTTTAATGTGCCTTTGAAAAAACCTGTCCAGGTGGACCGAAAAATTGTCTTCCCGAGAAAGGTTGCCTGTAATGCATCATCTTCGGGACAACTTTCAACACATTTAAGACACATGATACAGTCAGCAAAGGTCACATCCTCCTTCTCCCGTTCTTTAAAGACATCTTCTATCTCCATGGGGCATACATTGTAACAAATTTCACATCTGGTGCATTTCTGGATATTTTTTTTAAGCCTTACGAAGCCGATTTTTTTGTAGAATGAGATAAATAGAACCATGGGGCAATAAGAACAAAAGAAGCGTCTTTTCAGCAATGCCCCGAAGATAGTAAGGGCTGAAAAAATGATTCCGAGGGCGGACATGGTTATGGAGGTGGCGCTCTTAAAATCTATTCCCACGCGGAGGTAATCGCCGGAAACCATGGGAAGAATGTATCGTGCCGGACATAATGAACAAAAAGGCATTCGCATATCTCTGGCTACATCAGGAGCAAAAAAAGGAAAGGCAACCCACAGGGGGATTAATAAGGCAATAAAAAGGAAAATCCATTTAATGGATTTGAGCCCCTCCCTGAGCTTTTGAGGGAAACGAATATAATCTATATGCAGTTTCCTCCTGATTAAGTCCAAAAAATCTTGAATAAATCCCAGGGGGCAGATCCAGCCGCACCAGACACGGCCAAAAACAATTATGAGGAGCGAGAAAAAAAAGAAGGTGACAAGGATTGATTTATATTCTTGCCATTTAGCGCTTTCCAGGGCGGCTTGCATGGGGTACAAAAAACAAATTCCCCCTACCTTTTCCCCCCCAACAAAAGCACAGGCAAATGTGGGAAGGAAATCACCCAGATAGATACCGATCAACCCCCCAAAGGTTAGAATCAAAAAAGATGCCGTCAGGACTGTCCATCTCAATTTGGTAACATTCATTAATTAACCCCTTTTAATCTTTCCCTGATCAAATATTACCATGACCCTCTTAGATCTTATCCATTTCCGATAAGCAGTGCATGCTGCCGCAATTACAATGAACGCACATCCCGCAATAGACCAGAATATAAGCACACCTTGCCAGCTGCGCCATTCCGGCCAGGGTGGATCAACGATCATGGGCAAGGTTGCTATATGGTATTCTCTCTTTAAGCGGTCATGAAAGTCCACCACATACAGATATTTTTCCCAATTTCTTTTTTCACCCCGGCTTTCCGGATGAGAGACTATAAAATTCCCCCGAGAATCGGTAAAAATAGTCTTTTGCCATCCCCTCTCAGTAAAAATTTTGACTTCAGCATTTGCCAGGGGCTGATTACGATACAAAACCTTCATTTTGTATTCTCGGTGTGAAATCTGGATGGTTCCTATATATCGTGAGACCTTCAGCGGACCTATCTCAAGAGCAATTTCAGGAAGGTTAAAAAAAGATTCCTGTTCATTTCTTATAAGATTTACAGGATTTCCTCCCTTAAGGTGTCGGACAATAGCCTTTGGGTATAAATGAACTCTCTCTGTCACCCCATCGGAATCGATATCCATCTCCCCGGCATCGATTTGACTGCCTATCAAATAAATGCCGTTTAACCCGGAATCTTTTGGAATATCCAGATAAAAATCTCCATTTTTTCGAGAAAGGCTTGTTTCCAGCAAACTGCCGTCAGGGGATCTCACAAAGTTTTGCGCTTTTTTAAAACTTATTTTATTATTAAAAATTTGTTTGCCTTTTTGGTGCAAAAATAAACTATTCCCACGCAGGAATAATTGCTTGGGGCGTCTCAGGGCAGATACAAGGGATTGCCTTTCCTTCCGAATTTCCCCCAGATCTTTGGCGGAATCAGCATAACGATTAATGTATCGCCCCGTATCTTTAATGTCCCACCAGACAAGATTGTCGGGCACTGATGCCCTGCCGGTGGAAATTACCGGAAAAATTAAAAAAAATAGATAGATAAAGAGTATCTTTTGAATCATTTTTACTCGGAAGCTATTTTTGATGGGCGATGGGGACTTTTCATAGCTGGATCTGCCCGCTGCTGCTCAATATTATTAACTTAAGAGTTTATCGTATGTCATTTCCGAGCATGCGGGAATCCGGATACAGTTACCCCTGTTTATTTAGATGATACATATTTTTTTATTCCCTGAATTTACTTTTTCCGTGCCCTGTCATTCCTTTTTTCCAGTCTTCCTTCAATTTTTTCTTCAAATAAAAAACATGGTTTTCCGGAAACAGTAAGGACTTCTCTGGCAGGAAAATACCGGGACTTTATGTTAAACCCTTTGCAGCCGTAGGGAAAACCGGAATCCCAGCTGATAAAGAAGTGCTTACAGTTAAAACAATTGGTATTTAGTGCCTGTCTTTTATCGTCCATTAATGACTTCCCGAATCTGCCGGGCCGGAATAAAACCGGATCGCAAAAAATTTTGTCCGCAGTGACCGGAAAATAGGGATAGATTTTTTAATTCTGCCGCTGGCGGAAATAATTTACTTTTTTTCCTTAAAAAGTGTGGATTGCGGTTGCTTTAAATGACAGGTAGGCGGGTTTTCCTTCTTTTAAGCCTAACTCAAAAAGTGCGCTCTTAGTAACCAGGGCAGTAAATATGATGCCTCCCGCCTTTAAAGTTATTTCATAATGAAAACCCTGTTTTAATATTTTTAAGACAATGCCCTTAAAACTGTTTCTTATGCTGGAAGACAGTTTTTCTTTGCTGATAACGATATCTTCCGGTCTTATGGCCAGATAACCTTCCGAGTCTTTGCCATTTCTTCCAAGTTCCAGCTCAATATTGCCAAGTCGGGCACTGGTCCCCTGGTAATTGACGGGAAATATATTTTTCATTCCCACAAAATCAGCTACAAATGAAGAACGAGGTTTTTGAAAAATTTCGGAAACATCTCCAACCTGTTCGATGCTGCCGTGGTTCATCACGGCAGCACGCCCGGCCAGAGACAAAACCTCATTAAAATCGTGGGTAACCATCAGGAAAGTAGTGTCGGTATCCTGGTGTAGTTTATGTAGCAGCGACTGGATTTCACCCCGAAAATTGGGATCCAGGGCACTAAGGGGTTCATCGAGCAGAAGAACTGCGGGGTTGACCATCAGTGCTCGAGCCAGGGCTACCCGTTGCAACTCTCCCCCGCTTAAATTTATTGTCATTCTTTTTGTTAGTTGATTAAGCTCAAGTTGATTCAAGAGCCGGTTCAGGCGGTTTTTTGTCTCGTTCCCGTCAATTTTTTTAAAATGTAACCCGTACCTGATATTTTCCAGGACGGTCATGTGGGGAAAAAGACAGGAGTCCTGATAAACGATACCAATCCCTCTTTTTTCCGGAGCTAGATCGGAGACATCCCGGCCATCGACCAGGATTTTTCCGCTTTCAACCGGCACCAATCCTACCATCGCTTCTAAAAGTACGGTTTTACCTGCCCCGGTTGGACCGAGAAGGGCGAAATATTCCCCCCTGGCTATGGAAAGACTGATGTCCTTTAGGCTGAATTCTGCAAGATTAATGCTGAGATTTTCTATTTTTATCATATTTTTTTCTTTTTGGGCATCGATAAAATTCGTAAAAACAGGAACAGGATTAAACAGATTAAAACGAGCAGAACTGCAACCGGCTGGGAGTATTTTAATCCATAAGCTTCAAAACGCTCATAAATCAAGACCGGAGCAATCATGGGGTGATATGCAACGATCACTACCGCTCCAAATTCACTGATGCAGCGGGCGCAGCACATAATAATGCCCACCAGAATACTGCGGCCGGCCAGTGGAAAAGTGATCCGAAAAAAGGTGCTGATAAGAGATGCTCCCAAGCTGCGGGATACATTTTCCAGTCGGGGTGAGATACTTTCAAAACCGTTTTTTACAGTATTGATATAAAACGGCATTCCCACGAAGGTTAAGACAGTAACGATTCCGGCCACACTTCCCATCATCCGGATTCCCATTTCATATAAGATCTTGCCGAACCAGCAATTTTTTCCTACCACCCCCAGGATAGCGATGCCTACTACAGGGTGGGGAATAACAATGGGAAGGTCAACAATACTTTCCACCAGTTTTTTCCCGGGAAAGTTTTTACGGGCGAGTAAATAGGCAAAGGGTGTCCCAAATAAAAATGCGATGAGGGAAGCAAGCCCGGCGGTATAGATGCTTAACCAGATTGCTTTAATGACATCCCGGTCTTTTGCCGCCCCCTTGAGACCTTCGAAGGAAGGGGCGGTCATCATTCGAATCAGAGGAACCAGGATAAATGCCATTATGAAGAATCCGCAAATGATGGCGATTAACAAAAATATTTCTTTTCTTTTCATACTGTAATTTTTAGAAATATGTTTAGTTTTAGTGTCATGTCACGTGTCAAATGACGTAAGATTGCGCAGTATTTTTTTCTTTCTGCAAGGCACGACTGAAGGCGCATAGTCTTTCTATGTAGCTGAAGTCGTAACACCGCAGAAAGGGAAAAAGACAAGCAAGGTGCG
>DAOWNY010000034.1 GCA_030642325.1 Deltaproteobacteria bacterium | reverse complement strand
CGAGCATGCTTTTTATCATTAATAAAATTCATTTCATTGAAAAAACCGTGAACCCTGAACCGGCAACCGTGAACGGTTACAAATTAACCTTAAAGTTAATTATTGATAATTTATCCATAACTTCTAGTTTAATTAAATATACATTGTAACCGGCAAGCTTAAAGGAATTCATTTAAAGATGTATTATTTATATTTGGCAACAGGATTCGCCTTACTGCTTTCGTTCCTTTTGAACCGTAACAAGACAACCAAGGCGCTCAAAATAGCTTTTAAAAAGTTTGTAAAAATTTTTCCCGCTGTTTTAAGTATGCTGATTATGACTTCGCTTATCCTTTTTTTTATTCCCGATCAAGCCATCTCCGATTATCTCCAAAATAACAATGGATCTATCGGGGTAATTACCGCTTCCTTTCTGGGTTCAATCACCCTAATGCCCGGTTTCATCGCTTTTCCTTTATGCGGTATTTTATTGAAAAAAGGAGTATCGTATATGGTGCTGTCTTCCTTTTCCACCACCCTAATGATGGTTGGCATAATTACTTATCCTATTGAAAAGGAGTATTTTGGGGTAAAAGTAACAATCGGAAGGAACATAATCAGCTTCCTGATTGCCCTGATCATCGCTTTTGTTACCGGAATCTTCTTTGGGGAGGCACTATGATGATGCAAAGGGGCAATGTTATCAAAATATCGCTTATTTCGATCTACCTGATTTTCATTGCCGGATCCATAGCCATGGGATTTGGTCCCGGCAAAGACATCGGTTTTATCTTTTCCGATTTTGCCATGGACATGCTTAAAATTTTACCTTCCGCATTTATCCTGATTGGGTTGTTTGAAGTTTGGGTCAAAAAAGAAACGGTTGAAAAACATTTAGGAGAAATGTCCGGTTTTCGAGGGTATATCTACTCCATGCTGCTTGCCGGTACCATGGTGGGCGGGTTGTATGTATCCTTTCCCATCGCCTGTTCCCTGTATACTAAAGGAGCAAAATTGAGTATTATTTTTACCTTTATCGGTGCTTCGGCAATCTGTCGGATCCCCATGACAATATTTGAATCTTCTTTTATGGGGGTGAAGTTCACCGCCATCAGGTTCCTGGTATCTTTACCATTGATAGTTCTAACTTCGATCCTTTTGGGAAATTATTTAGCAAAAAGAGATTATAAGATGTTGAATCGTTTATAACTGCCGGTTCTGATTTAGCGATAAAGACATCGCTTCTCTCAGATTTTGGTTTGCAGGAAGCCACTTCCATTGAAAATACCAAATTGGTTAACAATATGAATGAAGCCTGGGGAGATTTAAAGAAACGGGAGGAGTTGCTCCGAAATGTTCTGGATGGTATCCTTGTATTTGCCGGCTTAGCGAGCCCTGACGGCACCGTGATTACCGCAAACCGGGCAAGCCTTGAGAGGGCGGGATTAAATATCAGGGATGTATTAAACCGGCCCCTTCCGGAAACATATTGGTGGTCCTATTCGGATTCGGTAAAAATGCAATTGTGCGAGGCGATTAAAAAAGCAAACAGGGGAGTGCCTTCTAATTATGATGTTAAGATACGGGTAGGTGAAAACGATTTCATGATCGCCGATTTTAATCTCAAACCCCTTTTTGATAATTCGGGTAAGGTCACATATCTGGTCGCTTCCGGCATCGATATTACCGATCGTAAACGTTCGGAAGAGGCGTTGCAGGAGTCTGAAGAAAAATATCGAACCCTCTTCGAAAATACCGGAGCTCCAACCTTCGTAGTTGAAGAAGACACTACATTTAGTCTGACCAACGCAGAATTTATAAAACAATTCGGCTACACCAAAGGAGAACTGGAGGGAAAAACCTGGACAAAATTTGTGCCCCAATACGAGCTGAAAAGACTAGAGGGGTACCATCGTCTTCGAAGGATTGATCCCGCCGCGGCCCCAAAAAATATTGAATCAAAGTTTATTGATGCCCGGGGTAATTCACGAGACATTCTCCTGTCCGTCGGGTTGATCCCGGGAACAAAAAAGAACATCGGATCGTTAATAGATATCACCGAGCTTAAGCAGACCCAGAAAAAGCTTAAGAAACTAAACGAAGAGCTGGAAATAAGAGTTGAGAAACGAACCAAAGAGTTGGAAGAATCCCGGGATAAATTGATTGCCACCGAACGTCTGGCAATTCTCGGCCACTTTTCCGGAAGTATCTCCCATGAACTTCGTAATCCCCTGGGGGTGATCGACAGCTCCGTATATTATCTTAAGCAAACAATGAAGGATATGGATCCAAAGGTACTACAGCATCTTGACCGGATCGAAAAACAGGTGAAACACTCCACCGCCATCATCGAAAGCTTGCTTGACCTGACCCGCCTCCGAAAAAAACCGCTAAATCAAAAATTTGATCTTATCCCGGCGGTTAATGATGTCCTTACTGCCGCAAAAATGCCCCATGGGGTAAGGGTGACCAGGGATATACCGGATGAAAAAATATATATCACAGGGGATAGCCGGCAGCTACGAATCACCTTCGGAAACATCATTAAAAATGCCGTTGAAGCAATGGGGGGAGAGGGAACACTTAAGGTTCGGATGGAAAGTGCTGAAAAAGAAGGGGTTGTTAAAGTTGTATTTACCGATACCGGTTCCGGCATTGCCCCGGAAAACCTGACCAAGATCTTTCAACCCCTCTTTTCCACCCGGGCCAAAGGAATCGGGTTTGGTCTATCCATCTGCCAGCAGATTATTGATCAGCACGGCGGCAGGATAGAAGTGAAGTCAGAACCGAATAAAGGGGCAAGCTTTGAGGTTAAGATTCCATTAAATCAGTAATTTGACGAATATAACTACTTAAGGTGTTTACCTGAACAGTTACTGACAGACAAACTTAACGCCCCGGCAAGAGATCTTGCTCCATGAATAATAATTATCATATCTGCTACCTGTCCCGATGATTAAAAAATGGTAATGAACCTGTCCGAAAAGGGTAAATGAGCGATGGATTTTTCTTAGTAAACTTCCAAGATTTGCACATAGCCAAAAAAGCATTCTACTATGTCAAAATATTGACGATTACCAAAACTAATTTTTGGCCGTGCAGTATAAATTCATTGAATTTACTTCATAAAAAAATATAGTTACAGACAGACAGACAGGATAAGTATCGTTTAATGGTGATGAAATTATTATTTTAGGAATTTAGAATCAATTAGTTTATGGAGGCATTGACTATCAACTATAATACAAAAATTCCGATTGTGGATGACAATCAAGTGTTTTGCCGAAATTTTTCCGAGGAACTATGAACAATTGAATAGTGACCGGAAACTTAAGGAGGAAATTTCATGAAAAGATCGCCCCGAATTATCATTATCGACGACGAGGTGGATCTGGCGGAAAATCTGCGGGATATTTTTGAGGAGGAAGGATATCGCGTAGTGGTCGCCTATGATGGTAAAAACGGGGTTGCCTTTTGCGGTGAGACCATGTTTGAACTGGCCTTTATTGACATTAAATTGCCGGATATGGCAGGCAATGAGGTTGCGAAAAAAATCGTGGATTTATCGCCCGAAACCGAGTGCATCCTCATTACCGCCCATGCCTCTCTTGAGAGCGCAGTGGAGGCAGTTAAACAGAGGGGGGTGATTGGCTACGAGATTAAACCTTTGGACATGGACCGGGTACTGACTTTTGTTAAGGAAATCTTTAGACGAAGACGGGCCGAAAAAGCACATGTCGAGAGCGAAAAACGGTACCGGGAGATAGCAGAGCTATTGCCCGATATGATCTATGAGCTGGATACCTCCTTAAGGTTAAAATACGCCAATCGAGCTTTTTTCGATCTTCTCGGATATACGGAAGTTGACTTTTTGAAAGGTATTACCCTGTTTGATTTAGTTGCCGACAAAGACTTTCAGAAGGTTCAGAAAGTGCTCGCCAAAGTGGAGAAAGACAAATCCAACAAGCTAACCGAGGTTGCCCTTTATCGAAAAAATGGAACCATAATAATTTGCGAGGCTGCTTCCCTGGCAATCAGGGATAATAACGGTAATATGGTGGGTTTCCGGGGAACCATCCATGATATAACCGAACGAAAAAACCTGGAAGCCCAGTTCCTCCACTCCCAAAAAATGGAGGCAATAGGTACCTTGGCCGGGGGGGTTGCCCACGACTTCAATAATATCCTGACAAGAATCATCGTATACTGTGAACTTATCTTGCATAAAATGAAACCGGATAAACCCCTCAGGGTGAAAATAGAATCGATTCTGGAGGATGGGCTGAGGGCCGAGGTCCTCACCCGACAGTTGCTGACGTTCAGCCGTAAAGAATTTATTCAACCCTGCAATATTAATATTAACGAAATTACCAAAAATCTAACCAGTATGTTGATCAGACTCATCGGTCAGGGTATCAAATTTGAAACCGACCTCCATCCAGACGTTTATCCGATTCGGGCCGATCCCAAACAGATTGAGCAGATCATCATAAACCTGGCGGTCAATGCCAGTGATGCCATGACGGATACCGGTACCCTTACCATTAAAACCGCCAATATTACAATTAATGAAAGTGATATCGCCGGATTCAGCGATATAACGGCTGATGATTATGTGGCCTTATCTGTTCAGGATACCGGATGCGGCATAAGTAAGGAAAACCTGGCAAAAATTTTTGAACCGTTTTTTACCACCAAAGAGGTGGGAAAAGGAACCGGCCTGGGACTATCAACCGTCTATGGAATCATAAAACAAAACCGCGGCGACATCAAAATTACCAGTGAGCCTGATAAAGGAACCACGATAAATATTTACTTGCCAAGATTGAAGGAAGAAGAGACAGCGGTTATTACAGAGGCAAAAGAAAAAGAGGCGCAATTTCCGGGTGGCACGGAAACGATTCTTCTTGTGGAAGATGATACGGGGATACGTGAGTTGATCTCCGATTTGCTTCGAGATTTGGGCTATACCGTCCATGAAGCGGAAAATGGCATGGAAGCCCTCCAAGTCTTTGGGGGAAAAGAGAAGTCCATTGATCTCTTGTTGACGGATGTAATCATGCCGAAAATGGGAGGTATTAAACTGGCCGAAGAGGTAATGTCCGTATCTTCCGCAGTTAAGGTCCTCTTTATCTCGGGATACATTGAAAAGGCATTTGATCGAGGTAATCTTGAAGACGAAAGAGTTGCTATCCTCCGAAAACCATTTAACTCTTCCACTTTGTCCCGCAAGATTCGTGATATATTGGACAATCCTCACAAAAAAAAGGATTATACGATTGTTAAATGATAAAGAGGGGGCTTTTTAGTATCCGTTCACAGACAGCTTACGATTTTGCAAGTTAACTATTGGTAAAAACCTGTATCCAAGATGTAACTATTGCCTGAATTGAGCACTTAGCCTTTGGCAGATTGCTATCAGCCAAAAAGATCACAGGATGTTTTGCTATTACAAACAGATCACCCATTGGGTGTTATTTCAAGCTGTCGTAATATCTCGGTTTTTCAAAGCCAAGCGGCTGATGGCTGATCGCTGACAGCTGATCGCTCAACTTAGGTATGAGTTCTTTTTTTGAAGATTTAGCAGCCTTGAACAATTTAAAAAAACTGATTCCGGAATTGTAATCAATATCAAACATGTTTTTTATCGTTATAAACTTCATTTCATTGAATGAAAAAAAACCGTGAACGGTTACGCTTTTTATTGGCCGGCTCCATTCAGTCGATACTCAATATCCTGTTTAATGATTGATTCAAGTATGTTATCAAGATAATGCTTTCGACAATCCAAACCGTCAATATTCCCGTCCCTGAGAAATGTCATATACCGGCAACCCCCGAAGCAAAGCGGCAGGTGCTCACAGTCAGCACACTCCGAATTTTTCCAGTTGCCGATTTTGTGAGAAGCGGTATAATCGGCTATACCCGTTTGCAGATCTCCCACCGCAAAGGCTTCTTTGCCGATAAAGGCGGGGCATTTATAGATTCTACCGTCATAATTCACTACACAGGCGTCTTTACTCTCGACAATACATGTCATGGGTGCCAACTTTGGGGTGTGATACCCTCTTTTTAATACCTCACCCCTAAGATGCGTCCAAGCCCTCAATATCCATGGCTCATTTGCGCAAAGACAGCCCCCCTGATAATTGTTTACGCTGGATCCATCCCTCCCTGAATCTTTAATAACCGGGTCAAACTTTACGGTGAATATTTTTTCCGGGGTAATGCCTTCCTGAAGCAGGTAATCCAGAAGCAAGGGAAACTTCCGGTAGTTATCCTGATCAAAATTTCCTCCAATTTCGATTTTAACCAGATCCCAGGTCTCCTTGATATTCTTGATGACCGCGTTAAAGCTGCCCCTTCCCGTCTTAAAGGGCCGGTATCGATTATGCACCTCCTCCGGGCCGTCGATGGTGATCTTTATGCTCTCAAGTCCCAGTTCAACCATCTCTTCGGCCACCCTCCTTGTAAAGAGAGAGCCGTTGCTGATCATGGTAGAACTATAGGTAGCACCTCTCTTTTTTGTAAAAGCCCTGAGAGTATTGGAAATCCGTTTAATGAGTTCGGTGCTCAAAAGCGGTTCACCACCGTAAAAATCGATGAGAAGATGATTTTTGTCGGAAGTGAACCGTTTTTTGATAAACTCTATCAGATGACTAACAGTGGCTTCCGACATGTAGTGCTCCCCCTTCATATTTCCCTCATAGCAATAAAGGCAGGAAAAGTTACAGTCCATATTGAGCACCACGGTAATATTTAATACAGGACTTTTGTTGTTTAATTTATCAATAAAACCCATGACAGACTGCTTTTCAATCTCCCGATCAGGGACAAGCATCCCCAGTTTCGACAACAAGGCATCCCTGGAGGGAGAATGCTCGCCTTTTTCCATCAGCCGGTAATCCTCCTCCTTCATAAGGATCATTGATCCCCTGTTTTCCGAGTAAAGAAGGAGATATCCGGGTTTTTTCTCATATGGATATACCTTGAGATAGTGAGAAAGTTGCATAATTTAGTTACCACCAAAAGAATAAAGGATTAAGTTAAAGAGGCCTGAGATAATATTGTTGATTAATGCGGCGGCGGGAATTTAATTTTTTTTTGAATCTAAAATAACTTACCATCATTACCTTAAGGGGGGAATTATTTTCCCGCCCTTAAGGTAATGATTTTTTACGATTACCGGAATGGAGCCATCGGTCCCCAGCAGCAAAATCCCCTGTATATTGCTATTTTATCCATATCGGTCCCTTCATCCAGCACGATAATATCTCTTTTTTCTTCTTTCATGATAGTACTCCTTAATAAATTTAGATGTGAATCACCCTAAAACACCTGCACCTGATATGACCCGCCAAAGTCATGTTAAAATTATAAGCAAATAGCATGCCATTGTAGAAAATTAAGTATTATTATATATATATTATATATTAATAAAAGGTATTGTTAGGTAGGTACAGGTTGACTGAATTTTCACTATTTGTTTTGAATGAGTTATTTTTTTTATCTGCATATCCATACCCAGCTGATAATAACGGCTAAAAACACCCTTTAACAGACAATGGCGCATAACCCATGAGAATTAATATTTTTTGGATTTTAATGTACACAGGATTCAGTAAAAAAAGATTTAGGTATGATTTTGTCGAAAGAGAGGTGAGTATTGACTTTGTGCCGGCAATGGATAAACCGTCAAAATATTGACATGTATCAAAAAAATCGACGTTCTTAAGGAAAGAAGCAGGGGGATTGATAATTTTTTAAAAGCTGAATCTGACCCCGGCCTCAATCCACCTCCCGGGATTTTTGTCGTCGGGTTGAGTAGAATGTAAACCATCGAAGATGTTGTGGACGGCAAAAAAGATTTCCGCACCGGTATTTTTTTTGCAACAGATTTTTTTATTGATATTGAGGTCCCAAATAAAATCATTGTAATTCGCCTCAAAATCTTTTAACAGGTTCCACCATGCATAGTGGCCAAACAGACGTGCGCTTAAGGACTTTTTGTCGTCATAGCGAACCCCGATATTATAAGAATACATCTCCTCAGACCCCTTTTCTTTGTTGGCAGGGGTTAGGTCAACAAAAGAAAACCCTGCCAAAAGGGAGAAATTATAAAAGGGGTCTGTCTCTGTTTCGATCTCAATTCCCCTGCGCCTCCTCTTTCCCTTATTGACAATCAAATCATTGTAAGCTGGGGGCCCCCCGGCATAAAGCACCCTTGTCAGGGCATCTTTCAGATCGTGACGAAACAAGGTGACCTTCACCCAGAGATACTTTATGGCTGATGATTCAAATCCCAGCTGGTATGACCACACCTCTTCCGGGTCGAGGGAGGGGTTGGGATCAAGCAAAAATCCCCCCGCCGAAGTGGTTGAGAGAGGGGGGATGGTAAATCCCCTGGCCACCGATGCCCTTAAGATGGAACCTTTTGCCGGCTGATAAGTGATCCCCAGACTGGGGCTGGTAAATGAGCTGGTAATGCTGTTATGGTCATAGCGAACCCCGGGGGTGATGGACCATTTATCGATAACGATTGTATCGTTGGCATAGATTGCCCACTTGTCAATATCAGGGCGTGCCTTGGATACCGGCAATATTCCGTTAGATTGCAAAAAGGGACCGGCCTCCATCTTCTGGCGGAGCCTTCCGGTGGAGGCATCAAAACCCAGCACCGCCGTATGCCTTTGGTGAGCCCAGACAAGATGACCGCTCCCCCCTGTTGTCTTTTCGTCATAAGTTACCTTTTGGACACGTTCTCCCGACGCCCCCATAAAGCCTGTTTCCAGAACTTTAATATCATTGACTAGTTTTTGCTTGAAGGAGCGGAAGGATAATTTGAGGCAAAGTTCCCTGGTGAGGCGGGCATCCAGGGAGGCGGTGGCAAAAAAGTTATGATTGGCCCCATCCGAGGTAATCCCATGGCTGACAAAATCACCGTACCCCGAGTGGGGTTCGCTGTAACCCATGCTTAAATCGATATCCACCCCCTCAGTAAGGGGCACCCTAAATTTTGAATAAAGGCTGTAGTTGTCAAAATCCCGGCCGGGTCCGAAGCCTTCCGAGTCTTGGTAACCGGCAAATAGATAATATCCTGCCGGCCCTGCCTTGCCTGATACCCCTACCCGGTAATCCTGGGTGTTTCTCTCCCCGCAGGAAGCGCTTATTGTCCCTGTGGGCTTTTTGGTGTTTCCGACCGGCTTTGTAATGATGTTCACCACCCCACCCAGGGACGAACCCCAGGCAGAGGAGGCCGGCCCCTTAATGACCTCTATCCGTTCAATGATTCCCACCGGAATGGAATTGGTCTCGGCAACGCCGCTTCCCAGAAAATTCCAGGAAATGCCGTCGATTGAGACAAGGACATGTCTATCCTCCGAGCCCTGGATACTGATGGAAGAATCAGCCCCAAAATCCTGACTAAAGGCCACAAAAAGACCGGGGGTTCGGTTGAGAATTTCCGCCACTGTATGGGCATTCATATCCTTAATCTCTTTGGCAGTGATGATGTAAATATTTTCCGCAACTTGGCTGACGGGCTTAGCATGTCTGGTGGGGGATATTACCAGCTCTTCCGGCTTGTAATACATTTGGAGGTACTGCATATCCTCTTCCCACTGGGCAGCGGAGGTTTGACACAGGCATACTGTGGTAAGAATTGAAAAAATTAAAAAAATACCGGTTTTTAAAAAACGACTGAACAAATAATCCGTTAATAGTTTAATATTTTTAAAAACAGGGAATTTCATTTGTATACCATCAATTTTTAGGGGTGTCAAAAATTTGACTCTGTGATGAATATCGGCCTGCAGACGCAGGGCGATTACCGGGTGGTAAATTTCAGGGAATGTATTAAAGCTAATTTATTCTTACTCTGTTGTGCAGGGGGGCTTCTCGTTTCAAAACTTGTATCAGTTAACAGTTTGCAGTTAACTATTGATAAAAACTTAGGATCTAAAATGTTATTATGAGTTCTTCTTTTGAAAATTTTTAAAGCCTTGAACGTTTAAAACAACTAAGCAGAATTGGAACCGATATCAAACATGTTTTTTATCGTTATAAAATTCATTTCATTGAAAAAAACCGTAAACAGCTCCAAAAACTCTTTTTAAGCGTTGAAATTTATCTTGCCCCTTTTCTTTTCAAATAAAAAATTATTTTTACTAACCTTAAATTTATGTTAATATAAAATAAAAAAATTGTCTATTTTTTTCTAGGTTAAGTTTTAATCATCATTTTTTATTTTTCCGTTTTCCAAAAATACCCTTAACCTTTTTTTGGTCAATTCCTTGATGCCATTGCTATGCTTTTAAAACTAATTCTTACAATTCATGATCAATAACATTATCAGCAATCAATCATCTCCTTTTTTCAATCTTACGCTTTATTTATCCAATAAAAAAAAGGGGGGGGGAGATTTAATATTCTTACGATGGCTATAAAAGTAAAGTCAGTCCTCAGTGCAGTCTGACAGGCTTATTTTCCCTTCATGCTGTCTTTTACAATGCTGTTTCGATGTGATGTTGAGCCATAATCCCCTCTTTCTAGCGAATTAACCGAAAATTTTCTACAAATAATATCGTGAAAAAAATAATTATTATAATATCACTATTACTGGTTTTTTGCGGCCAGGCTGAAGCCATGGAAAAAATATTGGCGGTCCAAAGCCTGCGGGTAGCGCCATATGAAAAAGCAATCGACGGTTTTTTGACTATCTTAAACGTACATATGGAAAGACTGATTATCTCCGAATTGGAAGGGAGGGATGCGGTTAAAACAATTTATGAAACCAGACCCGACCTTATTCTTGCCATCGGAATGGATGCCCTCAAAATAGTGAAAACAATTAAAAACATCCCGATCATTTTTATTATGGCCCCCAATCCCCATTCAGCCATTGCCGGGAAAAAAAATATTACCGGAATCAGCATGAACATACCACAAGAAAAACAGTTATCCGCATTTTTAGCTGTCATGCCACACATGAAAACCATCGGGTTTTTATATGACCCGGTCCGAACCGGCCATCTCGCCCGCAAGGCGCAACTGGCGGCCGAAAAATCCGGCAGCAACTTGATTGCCAAAGAGGTTCATAATACCAAGGATGTCCCCCCTTTAATCAGGGAAATGGATAACAAAATAGATGTCTTCTGGATGTTCCCCGACATCACGGTTATTACCCCTGAAATAGTAAATTTTTTAATCCTTTTTTCCCTCGAAAATAATGTTCCCATCGTCACATTTTCGGAGAAATACGTGGAATTGGGGGCACTGATGTCCATCGGGATAGACGTCGTCGATATTGGACGCCAGGCAGGAGAAATGGCAAAAAAAATTCTCTCCGG
>DAOWNY010000138.1 GCA_030642325.1 Deltaproteobacteria bacterium | reverse complement strand
TTCGCTCAATCATCGATAGAATTAAGGCCAGATTTAATGTTTCAATTGCTGAGGTTGATGGTAATGATTATTGGCAGAGGTCAACTTTGGGGATAACCCTGGTGGGAAACGAAAAAAAATTTATCAGCTCTATCCTTAATCGGGTAATAGAATTAATTTACAGTTCAGACTCAATCGAAGTTCTTAGCCGGGAATGTGACATTATAAAATATTGAGCAAAACGTATCAGCAAAAACACCTCGCTAAAAGTCGTTTTTGTGGAGATACGTAAAACTTTGCAGGCAGGCGGGGGAATATATTTTAGCAAAACTCCAGCGAAGGATATGATGGAATATAAACGGAAAGACAGGGTGGGAGACCTGATCAAAGAGCTAATCTCCGAAATAATTGTAAAAAAAATCAGGGATCCTCGCCTATCCTTTATTACTATTACCGGGGTTCAGATTGGGGACAACCTCAGATTGGCAAAAGTATTTTTTAGTGTTATTGGTGATGATCAGAAAAAAAAAGATTCACTTTCGGGGCTTAAAAGTGCTGCCGGTTTTATTAAAAAAGAGTTGGGGTTGCATTTGAGATTAAAATATTCCCCCGATATAGTCTTTGAATATGATAATTCTTTGGAATACGGAAATAGAATCGAAAGGATAATTAATAGCTTAGAGAAAAGTTCAGAAAGGGTAGATGATAAAAAAAATTGTAGATGTAATTAAAAACAATAAATCTTTTTTACTCACCACCCATATTAACCCCGATGGTGATGCCATCGGTTCTGAATTAGCCTTGGGCATTTGTCTGGCCAATATGGGCAAAGAAGTTACTATCTTCAATCAAGATGACACCCCTGCAGTTTACCGGTTTCTTCCCAATGTCGAGAAAATTATTCATCAACTAAATAGCACTGGAGATTTCGACTATGTTTTTTTGCTGGACAGTGCGGACATTGAAAGGAGGGGGACTGATTTTAATGACATATTATCCGAAATTAGAATCATTAATATTGATCACCATATAACCAATACATACTTTGGGGAACTAAATATGGTAGATAAAAATGCTTCGGCTACGGGGGAATTGATTTACCGGATTATTAAAGAAATACCGGCAGAAATTACCCTTCCCATTGCCACCAACATCTATACCGCTATTTTAACGGATACCGGGTCTTTCCATTACTCAAATGTCACCGCAAAATCTTTTGAAATTTCCGGCGAAATGATCGAATTGGGAGTGAGCCCCTGGAAAGTGGCGGAAGCTGTCTACGAAAACCGGTCCTCAGCAAAGCTTCGACTTCTGGGTTTGGCTCTAAATACCCTGGAAATGTTTGAGGGTGGAATGATTGGAGCCATAACGGTTGATCAGTTTATGTTGGGCCAAACTAATGCGACCTTAGATGATACAGAAGATTTTGTTAATTATCCCCGTTCAATTGCCAGCGTTAAGGTTGCACTTTTGTTTAAAGAAGTCTCCGAAGACTGTTTCAAGCTGAGCCTGCGTGCTAAAGGAGAAGTAAATGTTGCTGAAATAGCCGGTCATTTTGGGGGAGGTGGGCACAAAAACGCTGCGGGTTTTATGATTCGGGGAAAATTGTCAGATATAAAAAAAGAAATTCTTTTATTTATCAAGAAAAAACTGGTCAACTGTTTTCATTAGCTTATTAAAAAATGAACTATAACCGATAAGTAACCAGACGACCAAGGTCTGTTATTTTTAAGTAAGTTGAAATTTTACTGAATGAGACGCCCGTGTTTAAATTATTTAGCGACAATTCCAGTGCTCCCCTGCAAATTCGATGCTATACTTTTTTATGGACCAGACAGCTAAATTCGCGGATATGTTGCCCGGGTCAGAATTATTTTTAAAAAACTTGGTCCGTCATCGAGTTCCCGGTTTTCATTTTTTCAAATGTATCAGGTTGTTGGCTAAACAATGAATGGTATTTTTATTGCCGATAAACCTCCTGGGGTAACCTCCCATGACGTGATTAATCTGGCAAGACAAGCTACGAAAATAAAAAAAATAGGGCATACCGGAACCTTAGATCCATTTGCCACAGGTGTTTTACCTCTATGCATTGGAAAGGCCACTAAAATAGCCCAGTTTATAACCGCGGAAGACAAAGATTATCGGGCCACGATGAGATTAGGCCAACAAACCGATACCTATGATCTGATGGGAAAGATAATTAAGGAATCTACTAATAACATCCATTTTACGGAAGATGAAATCAGCGAGGTATTTAATGAATTCAGGGGGCGGATTAAACAAGTTCCCCCTCCTTTCTCCGCCAAAAAATATAAAGGGAAACCGCTTTATAGATGGGCGAGACGTGGGATAACAATTCATCTCAGCGAAAAAGAAGTTGAGATTTTCCGAATTGAAATAAAGGAGATACACCTTCCTCATATCACTTATGATGTGACTTGTTCAAAGGGAACGTATATCAGAACTTTATCGAATGACATTGGCAAGAAGCTTGGATGTGGAGCACATTTAACAGACCTTCGGCGGCTGAGGGTCGGGAAATTTCATATTGATTCCGCCCATACCATAGACAATATGGTAAGTTTGGTTAAAAAGGGGTTGCTTGGCAGAGAATTGATTAGTATGAATCAGGCGTTGGATCATTTTCAAGAAATAAGCTTACCGGAAAATATTGAAAAAAGAATGCTTAACGGTGGACAGCTTTTGTTAAGAGATTTGGACAAAATATCTTTGTCAACAATTGAGAGAGGAGATAAAATTAAGATTATCTCGAATAAGGGAGATTTAATTGCCGTCGCTATTGCTCTTGTTGGCGGGGAGGAATCCCGTGGTAACCATAAAGAAAAGCCGTTTTTTCGGCTAATTCGGGTTTTTTGAGTATAGGGGGGTATAAGTTTCTAATTCGGATATTATTTTTTCAGTTTTTTCAGTATAATTTTGATAATCTTATTGCAAAATTTTTATAAGGGAGGGAGGAAAAAGTGATGTTAACACCGGAGCGAAAGAGGGAATTAGTTGATCAGTTCAAGACCCACGAAAGTGATACCGGTTCCCCGGAGGTACAAATAGCGTTGCTAACTAACAGGATTCATTATCTGACCGAACATTTTAAGATTCATAAAAAGGATCACCTGTCCCGGAGGGGACTTTTAAAGCTGGTAGGCCAGAGAAGGAAGTTGTTAAAATATTTAAAAAAGAAGGAGATGGCACGGTATCAAGATATCCTTCAGAGACTATCGATCAGAAGATAAAATCTTGATCAGCCCTTTAGGTTATTTTCATTTATTCAACGCCTTTCTTTGGGTACGATTGGTTTCAGGGAATGGTTGCTTACTTTACGCAGGGAGATTAAATAATTATGTACAAGCGGGTAGAAAGTGAGATTGCGGGAAGAACCCTTTCCCTGGAAATAGGGAAGATGGCAAAACAGAGCGATGGAACAGTATTGGTTCAATATGGCGAGACGATGGTTCTCGTTACTGTAGTAGCCTCAAGGGAAGAAAAAAAGGGAATAGATTTTTTCCCCTTAACGGTTGACTATCAAGAAATGACTTATGCTGCCGGAAAAATACCCGGCGGGTTCTTTAAGAGAGAGGGGAGGCCCAGTGAAAAGGAAATATTGACGTCCAGACTCATCGATCGACCCATTAGACCCCTTTTTCCTAAAGATTTTTTTTGTGAAACTCAAATTATTGCAACCGTTCTTTCCGTGGATCAGGATAACGACCCGGATATATTATCAATAATCGGCGCTTCAGCCGCTCTGTCCATATCAGATATTCCCTTTAACGGGCCAATAGCCGGCATAAAAGTGGGAAGAATAGATAATGAATTAGTCTTAAATCCTACTTATTCAGAGTTGGACAATAGCGACCTCAACCTTGTAATAATCGGCAACAAGGATTCAATCATAGTGGTAGGCGGCGAGGCAAAAGCAATTTCAGAAGATGCTATCCTGGAGGCGCTGTTTTTTGGGCATGATTCTTTGCATAATATTTTGAATCTCCAGCAGGAACTACAGGATTTCACAGGCACAGTAAAGAGGGAGATAAAAGCTAGAGAAAAAAATGACCTGTTAGCCCAAAAAACGAGAGATGCCACTTTAGATAAAATTAAAGATGCCATCAAAATAACCAAAAAAATTGAAAGAAGAAGGAAGGTCGATGAGATCCTGAATAATGCCCTGGAACAACTTTTACCCGAATTTGAGGGAAAAGAAGGAGAAATCAAAAAATTTATTGAAGAAGAAGAGAGAGAAAGTATCCGTAATATGGTCATCAAGGAAAAAATTCGGATGGACGGACGGGGATTTGAAGACATTAGGCCAATTTCCTGTGAGGTTGGTTTGCTGCCTCGAACCCATGGATCTGCTCTTTTTACTCGAGGAGAAACCCAGGCCCTGGTAGTTACCACTCTAGGAACTTCCAATGATGAACAGAGAATCGATTCCCTAATGGAAGAAACTTCAAAATCCTTTATGCTACATTACAATTTTGCACCCTTTTGTGTAGGGGAGGTCAAGTTTCTTCGAGGACCCAGTCGAAGAGAGATAGGCCACGGGTCCTTGGCTGAGAGGGCTCTTGCCCCCGTTCTTCCCGATAGTGAAGAGTTCCCCTACACCATTAGAATTGTATCGGAAATAATGGAGAGCAACGGTTCTTCATCCATGGCAAGTGTGTGCGGTGCCTCTTTGTCGCTGATGGACGCTGGTGTTCCCATCCGGACCCCCGTTGCCGGAATTGCTATGGGTCTATTCAAAGAAGGAGATGAGGTCGCCATTATAACGGACATACTGGGCGATGAAGACCATGCAGGGGATATGGACTTTAAAGTAGTGGGAAACACAGAAGGGATCACCGCCCTGCAAATGGATATAAAGGTGGAGGGAATAACGCGGGAAATTGTAAAGGCGGCGCTGAATCAGGCCAAAAAAGGGCGGTTATTTATTCTCGAAGAGATGGACAATGAAATCAAAGAGTCCAGAGATGATATATCTGTTTATGCTCCACGGATTGTCTCCATTCAGATCAATCCCGAAAAAATTGCTGAAGTGATCGGTCCCAGGGGAAAAGTTATTAAGGGCATTATAGAGGAGACAGGGGCAAAAATAGAGGTGCAGGATTCGGG